>JBDSDO010000036.1:0-10369 GCA_039920505.1 Terrimesophilobacter sp. | reverse complement strand
CGGCCGGCCGAAATGTGCCCTCGTGGACCGTTTGTGGCACCCAAAGTGGCACTTCGCGGCCGTGTCGCGTCTTCTATAGACACGTGAACCCCTGGTTTCCCGCGGAAACTCAGGGGTTTAGAGCTGGGGTACCAGGATTCGAACCTAGAACAAAAGAATCAGAATCTTCCGTGTTGCCAGTTACACCATACCCCACCGGGTCCAGGCCGAAGCCGGGCCGACAAGCAACTCTAACGCACCTCCTGAGGCTCCCCCAAATGCGCATTCCGGATGCCCTCTCCCTTCGAGACGGTCGCAGAGCGACCTCCTCAGGGAGCGGTCCTCAGCGCCGCGGAATGCCGATCATGTCGCGGTTGATCGTCGCAGCGACACGCGCGCCCATACCGGCGGCCACAATGAGCTGCTGCGGTCCTGGCGCTGTGCAGTCCCCCGCGGCGTACAGACCCGTCACGTTAGTGCGACCGTCGGCATCCGTCACCAGCAGCCCCCATCCGTCGACAGCCATATCCAGTTCTGCAGCGAAGTCGAGCATGGCGTGCCAGCGCGGCCTGACGAAGCCGCCCTCGATCGGAACGACGTCGCCATCCGCGAGCAATACGCCCGTCACCGTCAGTCCCTCGCCGACCAGATCGGCGATCTCTCGACGCTCGACGCGTACGCCGCGTTCGGCGAGCAGCGCCTCCTGGCTTGGGGCCACTGTCGTCGCGCCATTGGTGAACACCGTGAGGTCTTCGGCCCACTGGGCGATCTGAAGCGCCCGGGAGGCGAGGTCGGACGTTTCGCCGATCAGGGCCAGCCGACGGTCACTTTGCTCGTAACCGTCGCACTCGATGCAGCTGAATACCCCGATTCCATAGAAGTTGCTGATGGCGGGCAGATCGGGCAAGGTCTCGCTCAGCCCCGTTGCGATGAGAACAGCAGTCGCAACAACGGATCGATCCGGGTAGCCGTTGAACCCGGTCGCTTCGATCCTGAAACCTCCGGCCTCGCGCCGCACGCTGTGCACAACCGCGAGCTGATGGTGCGCGCTGGGATAGACCAGCAATTCTTCGAGTCCGAGCTGTCGCAGCTCGTGCGGCGTGATGCCGTCCCTGGTAAGAAATCCGTGGGCGATGAGTGTTGCCGAGTTCCGCGGACGGTTGCTGTCGAGCACGAGCACCCGCCGCCTCGCCCGAACAAGATTGAGGGCGGCGGACAGTCCGGCCGGACCGGCTCCGATGACCACGCAGTCGTAGTGCTGCGCGGCGTCCCGGACCGGAATCACTGTGTCAGGCTCGCCGACAGCCGTTCGATGCGCGCAATAGAACTGGTTTTGCCGAGGATCTCCATGGACTCGAACAGCGGCGGGCTGACCCTGCGCCCCGCGATGGCGGTCCGCAGCGGCCCGAACGCCTTGCGCGGTTTGAGTGCGAGCCCCTCGACGAGTACCTGGTTCAAGGTGGTGTGGATCGCGTCGTGCGCCCAGTCATCCACGGATGCCAGTGCCTCGGCGGCGGCGTCCAGCACCGCAGCCGAGTCCGGCGTCAGTTCCGCCAGGACAGCATCCTCGTAGGTGAGCGCATCATCGGCGGTGAACAGGAACTCCAGTAGGCCGGGTGCCTGGCCGAGCAGCTGCATCCGTTCCTGCACGAGCGGTGCCGCTGCATCCAGGATCGCGCGTTCGGCGAGGGTCATGGGGTCAGAGACGACGCCCCCGAGGTACGGAATCAGCCGCTGCGTGAACTCGACTAGCGGCAGCATCCGGATGTGGTCGCCGTTGATCGACTCCGCCTTCTTCAGATCGAAGCGCGCCGGGGTGGGGTTGACGTCGGTGACGTCGAACGCGGCGACCATCTCCTCGATGGTGAACACATCGCGGTCGTGGGTGAGTGACCAACCGAGCAGGGACAGGTAGTTGATCAGCCCCTCCGGGATGAAGCCGCGCTCCCGGTGATGGAACAGGCTCGAGGACGGGTCGCGCTTGCTGAGTTTCTTGTTGCCGTCGCCCATCACGTACGGCAGGTGCCCGAAGCGCGGGATCGCCTTAGCGACGCCGATTTCGATCAACGCGTGGTAAAGCGCGATCTGCCGCGGGGTGGAGGAGAGCAAGTCTTCGCCGCGCAGCACGTGGGTGACACCCATCAGCGCGTCGTCGACCGGATTGACGAAGGTGTAAAGCGGGATGCCGTTCGGGCGCACCACGACGAAGTCGACGAAGCTGCCGGCGGGGAAGGTGATCTCGCCGCGTACCAGGTCGTCGAAGGACAGGTCCGTGTCCGGCACGCGCAGTCGCAGGGCCGGCATCCGCCCCTGCGCGCGATAGGCGGCGCGCTGCTCGTCGGTGAGGTCGCGCTCGAAGTTGTCGTAGCCCTGCTTGGGATCGCGGCCGTTCACACGGTTGCGTTCCTCCATCTCCTCGGCGGTGACGAAGCTCTCATAGAGGTGCCCGGAGGCGCGCAGTGTCTCGATCACGCCGGCGTAGATGTCCGCGCGCTGGGACTGCCGGTACGGACCGTGCGGGCCGCCGACACCCTCGCCCTCGTCCCAGTCGATGTTCAGCCAGGCCAGGCCATCGAGCAGCTGTAGGTAGCTCTCCTCGCTGTCGCGCGCCGCATCCGTGTCCTCGATGCGGAAGATGAGCTTGCCGCCGGTGTGCCGCGCGTAAGCCCAGTTGAACAGGGCGGTGCGGATCAGGCCGACGTGCGGCGTTCCAGTGGGAGACGGGCAGAAGCGCAGTCGAATATCGGAACCGGATGCAGTGGTGAAGGAGGCAGACATTGATTCTGATTCTACCGAGCGCCGCTCGGGCGGCGCCTGTTTCCTGAGCGATCCAGCCGATCACCGGAACGACCACTCCGCCGAACGCGACCAGGAGGACAGCGGGTGCGGCGTAACGGCGTGAGTGGGCGGTGGGAGCCCTACAGGTGCACCGCGGCCAGAGCGAGGGCGGCGATGAGCGCCCACGACAACAGCCCCACCGCCAACGCTCGGCCTCCCGTGCGCGCCAGAGTCCCGAAGCGCACCGCGGTGCCGAGACCGAACAATGCCGCCGCGAGCAGGACCGTCTGCACGGCATCCGCGCCACCGAGAACTGCTGGTGGCAGAGGTAGGAAGGAGCGCAGCAATACTGCCACGAGGAAGCCGGCGACGAACAGCGGCACGATCGGCGGACGCGGTGCCGAAGCATCCACGTCGAAACCGCCGAGCCGATCGCGACGGCGCCGGACCAGACCGGCGCCGGCGACCATCGGCGCGAGCATCAGCACGCGGGTGAGCTTCACCACGACCGCGATCGCGAGCGCAGCGGAGCCGGCGGTCTGCGCGGTCGCCACGACCTGGCCGACATCATGCACGCTCGCGCCCACCCAGTGCCCGAACTGCAGATTGGTGAGCCCTAAAGGCGCCTGCAACAGCGGCAGCACACCGATCGCCAGAGTGCCGCAGAGCGTGACCAGTGCCACAGGAGTCGCCTGCTCCTCATGGCTGCTGCGCGTCACCGATCCCATCGCGCCAATCGCGGAGGCACCGCAAATCGAAAATCCGGTCGCCACGAGCAGGGCCTGCGTGCTCGGCAGGCGGAAGAGCCTGCCCATCCAGTACGTCCCGGCGAACGTCATGAGCACGATACCCACAATTACGAGGATCGCGAGCAGTCCCAGGCGGCCGATGTCGACGAGGCTCAGCTTGAAGCCAAGCAGCACGATCCCGACGCGCATAAGAGCTCGCGCCGCGAAGCGTAAGCCCGGTGCCAACGAGCCGTCGAGCCATCGACGTACAACCGGGAACTGTGCCACGAGGATGCCCAAACCCACAGATGCCGTCAGCACCGGAACGGCGGGCAGCGCGGCATGCAACGCGAACGCGATCCCCACTGCCACCGCTGCAGCCATCAGGCCGGGAAGGATCAAAACCGGCGCGAGAGTGAATCGGCGCAGTGCGGGCACCGGACGAGACTACCCGAACGCGGCAGCATCCTCGCTTTAACCCATCTCAAGGAGTTTCGGTTCCGGCCGCCTTTTGCGCCCGATGCGCAGGTGCCGGAGTATCAATTTCTCCTTGAAACGGGACCACGGTCATCCGGTTGGGCAGGACAGGCCGGGGGGTGCGGGCCCGGTCGGGCGGGCTAGGCGCGGTTTCGGGCCGGATTGCTCAGGGTGCCGATGCCGGTAATTGTCACGTCCACTGTCTGGCCGTCGGTGAACCCGCCGACTCCCGCCGGCGTTCCAGTGAGGATGACATCCCCCGGCAACAACGTCCACACCTCCGACGCGAACTCGATGAGCTCCGGGATGGTGTGCAACATCCGCCCGGTATTGCCCTGGCGGCGAGGCTCCCCGTCGACGAAGGTCTGGATCTCCAAGTCAGCGGTATCCAGTTCGGTCTCGATCACCGGACCGAGCGGGCAAAACGTGTCGTACCCCTTGGCCCTGGCCCACTGACCGTCGGCGAACTGCTCCTCGCGCGCCGAGACATCGTTGCCGATCGTATAGCCGAAGATGTAATCGGCGGCATCTGCAGCCTTGACCCGCTTGGCGATCCTGCCGATCACGACGGCCAGTTCGCCCTCGTGAACGATCCGGCCGGGCACCGGAGGGATCTGGATCGTCTCCCCTGGTCCGATGACGGAGGTGTTCGGTTTGAGGAAGAGAATCGGGGTGTCGGGGCCGTTCGGTGCGAGCTCCGCCGTGTTTTCGGCGTAGTTCATCCCGACACAGACGACCTTCGACCGCGGGATGACCGGTGCGAGCAGCTTGACTGAATCGAACGGGATGCGCTCCCCCGTCGTCTCGAACCCGCTGAACAGCGGGTCCCCAGCAAGTACCACGAGGTCATCCTCGTCGACGATCCCATACCGCGGGTCGCCGCCGTCCTGATTGAAGCGGGCAATCTTCACGTAGGTGAGCCTATCCGTCGAGGCGCGTCAACCAGGCATGCCGGTCTTCGGCGCGCCCATATTGAATGTCGGTGAGTTCCTTGCGCAGTTCCATGGTCAGCGGTCCGGCCTCAGCATCGGCGGACCCGACCTCGAATCCTTCGCCCTTGAGCAGTGCGATCGGGGTGACCACGGCAGCGGTCCCGCACGCGAAGATTTCGGCGATGTCGCCGGATGCCACGCCGTCGCGCCACTCGCTGATGCTGACGCGCCGCTCCTCCACGGTGTGCCCTCGGTCGCGGGCCAGCGTCAGTACCGAATCGCGGGTGATGCCCTCCAGGATGCTGTCGGATGCGGGAGTGACCAGCGTGCCGTCCTTGTAGACCAGCACCACGTTCATGCCGCCGAGCTCCTCGATGTACTTGCCCTCCGCCGCGTCGAGGAAGAGCACCTGGTCGCAGCCATGCTCATACGCTTCGGCTTGCGGCAGCAGGGAGGCTGCGTAGTTGCCCCCTGTTTTCGCCGCTCCGGTGCCACCCTTGGCCGCCCGTGAGTACTTCGTCGACAGCCAGATCGACACCGGGGCGACGCCGTGCGAAAAATAGGCACCGGCGGGGCTGGCGATGACGAAGAAGCCGACCTTGTGGGCGGCCCGCACACCAAGGAACGCCTCAGTGGAAATCATGAACGGGCGAAGGTAAAGACTCGTTTCCGCCGCGGACGGCACCCACGAGCCGTCGACGGCGATGATCTGACGCAGCGACTCGATGAAGTGTTCAACCGGCAGCGGCGGCAGGGCGAGCCGCGCGGCGGAGCGCTGCATGCGTCGGGCGTTGGCCTCCGGCCGAAAGCCCCAGATGGAGCCGTCCTCGTGACGGTACGCCTTCATACCCTCGAAAATCTCTTGCGCGTAGTGCAGCACCGAAGTCGCGGGGTCCAGCTGCAGCGGACCGTACGGACGCACTGTTGCGTCGTGCCAACCGCCATCGACGGTCCAGGTGATTTCCACCATGTGGTCGGTGAAGTGAACGCCGAATCCGGGGTTGGCCAGAATCGTCTCGCGCTCAGCGTCAGCCACCGCCGTGGTGGTGGTGGTCACATCGAAGCTGAGTAGGCCGTCGATTGTTGCGTGGGTGCCCATGGGAGGATCCTCCATTGTCGCGTGTGTCGTCAATTCTTGCTCGCTGCGGTCACGTTCATTGTCGCAGTGCCGCCACCAGATCGTCACCGATTTGCGTGGTGGAACGAGCTGCTGTGCCGCGGTGCGCCAGGTCGTCGGTGACGACTTTCGTGACCCGGGCTGCGGCATCGGCCAGACCGAGGTGGTCGAGCAAAAGCGCGACCGAGAGCACCGCGGCCGTCGGGTCGGCAATCTGCTTGCCGGCGATGTCGGGCGCCGACCCGTGCACCGGCTCGAACATGCTCGGGAAAGTGCCGTCGGGGTTGATGTTCCCAGATGCGGCGAGGCCGATTCCGCCACTGATCGCCGCGGCGAGGTCGGTGATGATGTCGCCGAACAGGTTGTCGGTGACGATGACGTCGAACCGGCTCGGGTTCGTCACCATGAAGATCGTCGCGGCGTCCACGTGCAGATAGTCGACGGCGATGTCGGGGTATTCTGCCGAGACCCGGTCGACCGTGCGCTGCCAGAGCGAGCCGGCGTTGACCAGCACGTTGGTCTTGTGCACCAGAGTCAGTTGCTTGGCCGGCCGGGACGCTGCGAGCCGGAACGCGAACCGGACCACCCGTTCGACACCGTAGGCCGTGTTGACCGACACCTCGGTGGCGATCTCGTTTGGCGTGTCTTTTCGCAGGCTGCCGCCGTTGCCGGCGTACATGCCTTCCGTGCCTTCGCGCACGACGACGAAGTCGACGGTGCCGGGGTTCGCCAGCGGAGAGGCGACTCCGGGGAAGAGGGCTGTCGGCCGCAGGTTCACGTAATGGTCGAAGCCGAACCGTAGTTTGAGCAGCAGTCCGCGCTCGATGCTGACGCCCTTGAGCCGTTCGTCGCGCGGGTCGCCGCCGACGGCGCCGAGCAAGATGGCGTCGTGCTGCTTGATCGCGTCCAGGTCGCTGTCGCTGAGAATCTCCCCGGTGGCCAGATAGTGGGTAGCCCCGAATGGGAAATCGGTGGTTTCGACGTGCACATCATCGGGAACCACTGCAGTGAGCACCTTGAGCGCTTCGGCCACGACTTCCGGCCCGATTCCATCGCCGGCGATAACGGCGAGCTTGATGGTACGCGACACGGGACTCCTCAGACGGACCGGTAGATGGGTGCTTTCAGCGTACCGTTTGCTGGGAAGTTGCCCAAAAGCTTGCGATCTGCTGAATGCCGCCTAGGGTGGACCGAGACCGAAAGGACGAACAACACATGGGTATCGGAAGCGGCATTCTGCTTTTTGTGATCGGCGCCATCCTGACATTCGCGCTGAATTTCCGAGTGGACTGGATCGACCTGGATCTCGTTGGCTACATTTTGATGATCGCGGGAGTTGTGGTCTTCATCATTTCACTCGTCGTGGTGTTCCGTCGTCGTTCGACGTCGACGACGACCCGCACCGCTGTGGACCCGACACACCGCGAACGGGTCACCGAGCGCGAAACGACGGACGACACACTGTGACTCCCGCCCTCTGACGGGTGAGCCGGGCCTATTCGGTGATGTCGATTTCGCGGATCAGATCCGCGTCGATCTTCGCACGCAACGATTCGAGCAGTCCGTCCGGGGCCGGCGAGTCGATGGTGAGCACGCTAAGCGCTTGCCCGCCGGCTTCGCGACGGCTCACCTGCATGCCGGCGATGTTGATGTGGGCGTCGCCGAATTCCTGACCGAAGATCGCCACGACCCCTGGCCGGTCGGTGTAGACCATGACGATGAGGTGATGGTTGACCGGAACCTCGACGTCGTAGCCGTTGATCTCGACGATCTTTTCGATCTGACGGGTGCCGGTGAGGGTTCCCGAGACCGAAACCTTCGTGCCGTCGCTGAGGCCGCCGCGGATGGTCAGAAGGTTGCGGTATTCATCGCTGACCGCATCCTTGATGAGTCGCACCGGGATGCCACGCTGCTCGGCAATGAGCGGCGCGTTCACATAGGACACCGCTTCGCTGACAATGTTCGTGAACATGCCCTTGAGAGCGGCGAGTTCCAACACGCTGACGTCGAACTCGGCGATCTCGCCGCGCACCTCGACGTCGACGCTCGTGATCGGCCCGTCCGCAAGGCCGCTGAACACCTGGCCGAGTTTCTCCATCAGGGGGATGCCCGGACGCACGGTGGAGTTGATGACACCGCCGGCCACATTGACCGCATCCGGCACGAGCTCCCCGTCGAGCGCCAGCCGCACCGACCTCGCCACAGAAACGCCCGCCTTCTCCTGCGCTTCCGAGGTGGAGGCGCCCAGGTGCGGGGTGAGGCTGATGTTATCGAGGCCGAGCAACGGTGAGTCGGTCGGCGGCTCATTCACGAACACGTCCAAGGCTGCGCCGGAAATACGCTTCGAGGACAGTGCCTGGAAGAGGGCGTCCTCGTCGATGATTCCGCCGCGGCTGCAGTTGACGATGCGCAACGAAGGCTTGGCCAGCGCGAACTCATCGGCGCCGATCATCCCGATCGTCTCGGGGGTCTTGGGGATGTGGATGGTGATGAAGTCGGACTGTTCCATCACTTCGTTCAGGGTGGCCAACTGCACGCCGAGCTGCTGGGCGCGGATCGGGGTGACGTACGGGTCGAAGGCGACCAGTTTGACGTCGAAACCGGCGAGCCGCTGGGCGACGAGGGTGCCGATCCGGCCGAGCCCGATGATCCCGACGGTCTTGTCGAAGAGCTCGGTGCCGGTGAACTTGGACCGCTTCCACTCCCCCGCCTTGGCCGAGTGATTGGCATCCGGGATGTGGCGGGCGAGCGCGAGGAGGTGGCCGATCGCCAGTTCCGCGGCGGAGACGATGTTCGATGTGGGGGCGTTCACGACCATGACGCCGGCGGTGGTTGCTGTCTTGACGTCGACGTTGTCGAGCCCCACTCCTGCTCGTGCGATGACTTTGAGTTTCTTGCCCGCGGCGATCGCTTCGGCGTCGAGCTTGGTGGCGGAACGGATCAGGATCGCGCTGGCCTCCGCGAGCGCGTCGAGCAGCGTCGGCCGATCGGTTCCGTCGAGGTGTCGGATGTCAAAGTCCGGCCCGAGCGCGTCGACTGTAGCCGGGGAGAGTTCTTCTGCAATCAGCACGATCGGTTTCGCCACGAAGTGAATCCTTTTATCAAAGGGGAACGGGAATCGTCGCGACGCACGAGGGCGCGACACCATGCCACTTTAGTGCAGAGCGGGCCTGCGCCTCGCCGTGTGACGTGAGGCGCCCGGTCTGAGCGGCACCGGTGGACTCAGCCGGCCAAAAGCCCAGCGAGGGCGCCGAGGCTCAGCGTGGCTGCGGCGACGGTCGCCAAACCGGCGAGGTACACGAGTGCGGTACCGAGCGGCGGCAGTCGCCGACCGAGCCAGATCGCGAGCACATAGACGACAGGAGGCAGCAGCAGGCTCGCGATGAGCGCGATCCAGGGCACGGACACCGGCGCCAGACCGACCGACACCGCGTTTGCGTTGAAGACCGCAATCTGGGCGGTCACCCCGACGGTGTCCGACACGGCTTCGAACAGGTCGTACCCGTACAGCACCGCGAACAGCGCGGCGACGGCGATGCGCTGCCACCGGTGCCGCGTGCCGAAAGCGGTTTCGGCGGGCGCCACTGTCACCTCGTCACCAGCATCGGCCACGGGACGAGTACGAGCATGCCGGCCAACAGCCAGAGCACCCGCACCAGCGGACTGCGCCCCCGGGTGAGCAGCAGCGCGGTGCCCAGCCACAGCGCCGGCGCGACAATCGCGAGGAACTCGCCGAACTGGTACATGATCTCGGGGATGAGGCCGGACAGGGTCAATGTGTTCCGCAGCACGGCGGCGAACCAGCCGATCGTGTAGAGCAAGTACACGCCGGCGAACACCCCGTAACCGATGAGCAGTAGCGAACCGGTGCCCGGCGCCAGCCGCGGATGCGACGGTCCGGCCAGCCGGGAATCCGGCGCGTCCGCGTGGGTCGGGTCGGTCTCCCCGCCCCAGCTCAGAGCGTCGGCATCCGTGTCTTCGTTCACGCCTGCCACACTACGGCGCTTCACCTGCCCCCATCCCCACCTTCCGAAATGACGGTCTTTTGGTCATCAGCGGCCCCCGTCGCCCGGAATTTGGTCGCCGAACTACCAAATCTCCGTCATTTCGGACGGTTTCGGATGCCGGGGGGACGGATGCCGCGGAGCCGCGCCAAGTGCCTAGCGGGCGACTTCACCGTCCACGTAGTCGTCGTCGTCGGTCTTGTTCCAGGCGAACAGCTTGCGCAGCTCGCGGCCCGTGGCCTCGATCTGATGCTGTTCGCCCTTTTTGCGCAGTGCGAGAAATTCCGGAGCGCCGGCATCCTGGTCTGCGATGAAGCGCTTGGCGAAGGTGCCGTCCTGGATGTCGGCGAGAAC
>JBDSDO010000035.1:0-16653 GCA_039920505.1 Terrimesophilobacter sp. | reverse complement strand
CGGCCATCGCTTCCTCCAGGGACAGGAACGCGGGTCCTGTCTTCGGCGACAGGCAGGCGTCCATAATGGTGGACAGTTTCGCGGCGACATCCGGCAGCAGGGCGCCGCGGATACCGACCAAACCATCACGTTCCCGGGACAAATGCAGGTGCCGTTGCCGCATCGCCTGCACCTCCGACGGTTCCATCCCGTCCTGGTCCAAAAACATCCGCCACACCGCCACCTGACTGCGGACCTGGTCGGCGGTGCACGGCACCGGAGACACCTCGGTCGCCCCAGTAGCGGCGGCCACCAACTCCACCTCGGCGGCCTGGAGTTCGTCTTTACCCACCGGGTGGGTGAGCGCGGTCAACCCCTGCACAATGGCATGAGCACTATCCAAACCGATCGTCCCGGCGGCCAGCGCATCGGCGACCGCGGAGAACTGGGCCGGCAGGCGCTCCCCAGCCAAAGACAACCGGGCACGCACGGCCCGGCCCACCTTGATCCGCTTACGGGCGGTATCGCCGGAGATGTGGGTGATCCGCTCCACCAGTTCGGACGCGGTGCGGCAGCCCTTCCGGGCCGCCAGGCCACACTGACCCAACTCGTTACGCGACGCCTCAGCCACTTCCCCCGCGGCCAGCACCCGCAGGGTGTCGGAGCGCCGGCCCAGGCGTTCCGCCGCCGCCAGCACACAGAGCAGATCGTCCTCAGACAGACCGGCCAACTCGCGCGGATTCAGGGCGGCGGCCAGCTGATCGGCGATCGCATCCAACACTGCGGTGAGGTTGTTCATACCCCCAATTTTGCCACACCCCACCGACATTACCCGTAGTTATCTACTATTGGTGGAGAACTAGTCTAATCCCCACGTGAGGAGGAGAAGACGACATGTTCTGTTTTAAGCGTCGTAACTATGCAACTTTTTGATTCCGCGAGCGGCCGAGAGTAGGTTGAGCGAGTGGGCTGCTCCACTGCTGGCGTTACACAGTCCAATTCGAAGATTTCTACGGCGAAGCTCACCGCCACCAGGAGTCGTGGGGCGTCGCCGGGGTGCGACGCTTGTGCTCTGTCATCAGGTAGCGCGCCTCGATGGCCTCGGCCACCTCGACCGCCACATCTAGCCCCTCGAGGTAATCGTCGATGTCCTCGTAGCGCAGGCCCAGGTTCTCCTCGTCGCTCTGACCCGGGATGCCGTCGAGCAGGTCTGCGGTCGGGACCTTGAGATAGAGCCGCTCCGGCGCATCCAGTTCGATGAGAATTGACCGCCCCTGACGTTTGGTGAGGCCGGTCAGTGGCGTCAGGTCGACTCCGCCGTCGCCGAACTTCGTGTAGAAACCGGTCGCGGCTTCTGCGGCGTGATCCGTGCCGACCACGAGCAGCCGTCGCTGTCCGGCGACGGCGTACTGGGCGATCATCCGCGCCCTGGCCTTCACGTTGCCCTTGTTGAAATCACTGAGTGCCGCCCCTACCCCGTCAAGGTATTCGGCGGTGAACCCGTCCACGGCACGTTCGATGTTGAAGGTCACCTCTCGCTGCGGACGAATGAAGGACAGCGCCAGCTTGGCGTCATCCTCGTCGCGCTGCCGCGCGTAGGGCAGTCGCATGGCGACGAACTCGGCGTGCGTACCCTCGGCGTCGAGCCGTTCGATGGCGAGCTGGCAAAGTCGGCCGGCAAGCGAGGAGTCCTGCCCGCCGCTGATGCCGAGAACGAATCCCTTTGCGCCGGTCCGCTGAGCGTATTCGGCGAGGAATTCGACGCGTGATTCGATCTCTTCCCGCGGGTTTATGGTGGCGGCGACGTGCAAGTCCCGGATGATTTGTGCCTGCAATTGACGCATGACAGCACCCTACTGCGGCGGTATCCGGTCGCGCGCGGAACACTACGCTGGAAGTAACGAACATCGCCCCGCTGGAGGAATACGTGTCAGATCCCGTGCAAAGTTCCGCAAACATCGGCGTCGTGGGAATGGCGGTGATGGGCTCCAACCTCGCCAGGAACCTGGCCAGCCGCGCGGGCAACACCGTCGCGGTGTACAACAGGTCGCCGCAGAAGACCCGCGACCTCGTGGCGCAGCATCCGGAGGCCGGCTTCATCCCCAGCGAATCCATTGAAGACTTCGTCGCGTCACTGGCCAAACCCCGCACGGCCATCATCATGGTGAAGGCAGGCGCCGGCACGGATGCCGTAATCGGCCAGCTGTCCGAGCTGTTCGAACCGGGTGACATCATTGTCGACGGTGGCAACGCAAACTTCCACGACACGATGCGCCGCGAGAAGGAGCAGCGCGAGAAGGGCATCCACTTCGTCGGGGTCGGCATTTCCGGTGGTGAGGTCGGTGCGCTTGAAGGCCCGTCGATCATGCCGGGTGGATCGGTGGAGTCCTACAAGACGCTCGGCCCTATCCTCGAGTCGATCGCCGCGGTGGTCGACGGCGTCCCCTGCGTCACCCACATCGGCACGGATGGCGCCGGCCACTTCGTGAAAATGGTGCACAACGGCATCGAGTACGCTGACATGCAGCTCATCGCCGAGTCCTACGACCTGCTGCGCCACGCTGCCGGCCTGTCCCCCGCCGAAATCGCCGACGTGTTCACGCAGTGGAACACGGGCGAGCTGGACAGCTACTTGATCGAGATCACCGCCGAGGTGCTCCGCCACACGGATGCCGATACCGGCAAGCCTTTCGTCGACATCGTGTTGGATGCGGCCGGCAGCAAGGGAACGGGGGTGTGGACCGTGCAGAACGCGCTCGACCTCGGGGTCCCGGTCTCCGGCATCGCCGAAGCGGTGTTCGCTCGAGCCCTGTCCTCGAAGCCCGAGCAGCGGGCAGCCGCGGCCAACCTTCCCGGACCGAGCACACCGTGGCGGGTCTCCGACCGGGACGGGTTCATCGAAGACGTGCGTCACGCGCTCTACGCGTCAAAGATCATCGCTTACTCGCAGGGGTTCGACACGATCGTCGCCGGCGCCGAGAAGTACGGCTGGGACATCAAGAAGGGCGAGGTCGCGACGATCTGGCGCGGCGGATGCATCATCCGCGCCGTCTTCCTCAACCGCATCACCGAGGCGTACGCCGCCGATCCCGATCTGATGGCACTGGTCGCTGCGCCGTACTTCACGGATGCCGTAGCCGAGGCCCAGGAGTCCTGGCGTCGGGTCGTGGCAGCGGCGGCGCAGTCAGGCATCCCGACTCCCGGTTTCTCCTCCTCGCTCGCCTACTACGACGGATTACGCGCGAAGCGGCTTCCCGCCGCCCTCGTGCAGGGGCAGCGCGACTTCTTCGGAGCGCACACCTACCGTCGCGTCGACAAGGACGGCGTGTTTCACACGTTGTGGAGCGGCGACCGCAGCGAGGTAGTGACCGCATAATTCGGTGACGGTGCGCCGTTTTGTGGTGGATGCTGCCGCTACAGTCGGCTCATCCTCCACAAGACAGCGCATCGTTTCCGGGCAACGTGGCAGACTTATGCCGCGATGGATGAACACGAAGATGAGCCGGAGCTTGCCGGCTACGTGCCGCATGACGAGCGGCCACTGCACAGCAGGCGCCGCACGCTGATATTCCGATTCGTCGTCGTGATCGGGGTTCTTTCGCTGATCCTCCCCGGGTTCGTCACGAGTCTCTCGGTCGCCTCCGCGACGGCGAACCGTTCCTGCGCGATCTGGGTGCACTACGCAGCACCGGATGCAGCAGGATCCGAGGCCCGCTTCGAGCTCTTCGGCGCCGGAGGAATCGGCTGGGAATGCTACTCGGTCGGTGAGTTCGGCGGCGACCGCCACGTCGTCTCACTCGGCCTGATTCCCGGGGAACCAAAACTGCCGGTGCACACCCTCGACACCTAAGAGCGGGTCTGGTCCGTCAGGCGCCGGCGGCATCATCCTGCGCGTGCTGAGCCGCGAGCTTCTCCAGCGCCTGCTCGCGCAGACCGGCCCGAGTCGGTACCAGGCCAAACCTCAGTCTCGTGTCAGCGTCGTAGCCGAACCGCACCTTGTTCGCCCGCATCAGGAACATGATCGCCGCCGCAGCAGCAGCCATTGACACCAGACCGCCGAAGAGGATCGTCCAGCGCGGCCCCCACGCCTCTCCGATCCATCCGACCAAGGGAGCGCCGATCGGCGTTGTACCCATGAAGATCGCCATGTACAACGCCATCACCCGACCCCGCATGGCCGGCGCGACCGTCATTTGCACTGTCGCGTTCGCCGTGGTCAGCAGGGTGAGGGCGCTGAGACCGACCGGGATCAGCGCGAGTGCGAAAGTCCAGTAAGTCGGCATCAGAGCGGCGATGGTGGCAAATCCGCCGAAGACGAAGGCGGAACCCACCACGAGTCGCGTACTCGGATGATCCCGCCGCGCGGCCAGCAGCGCACCGCCCAGGGAGCCGATCGCCATGATCGACCCGAGCAGGCCGTACTCCGCGGCACCCTTGTCGAATACCAATCGCGCGATGATCGCCGTCGTCATCTGGAAGTTCATCCCGAATGCGCCCACCAAGCCGATGACCACGAGGATCAGGATGATGTCCGGCCGCGCCCGCACGTATCGCATGCCGTCGCGCATGGCACCCTTCGTGCGTTTCGGACCGTCGCTGGCCGCGAGCGTGGAGGTGCGCATCCGGGTCAGCGAGAAGACGACAGCCAGGAATGTGGCGGCGTTGATGATGAACACCCAGCCGATGCCGATACCGGCAATGAGTAGCCCAGCGACCCCCGGTCCAATGAGCCGCGCCGCGTTGAACGACGCACTGTTGAGGCCAACCGCGTTGGGCAGGTCTTCGAGCGGTACCATCTCGGTCACGAACGTCTGGCGCGACGGCGAGTCGACCGCCGCCACGACACCAGACAGCAGGGCCAGCACATAGACGTGCCACAGTTGCGCGTGCCCGCCAAGGATCAGCAGCCCCAACGCGAGACTGATGATGCCGGCGGATGTCTGCGTGATCATCAACACGATCCGCTTGTTGAAACGGTCCGAAATCACCCCTGCCAGCGGCGCCAGGACAAGGATTGGGCCAAACTGCAGTCACGTCGTGATGCCGACAGCGACTGCGGAGTTCGTGGTGAGCACGGTGAGCACGAGCCAGTCCTGGGCGACCCTCTGCATCCACGTCCCGGTGTTGGAGATGATGGCTCCCGCAGCCCAGACCCGGTAATTGAAGAAGCGGAGGGACCGGAAGGTGTATTTCACTGTGCCGCGTTCATGATCGCGAAAATGCGCGCCGCCTCGGCGAGCGTGGCGCGCTGCTCGGGCTCGAGCTTGGCCAGCCGACGCGACAACCACGCGCTACGGCGATGCCGCGTCTCTTTCACGATCCCGAGACCCGCTTCGGTGAGCTCGACGAGCACCTGCCGACGGTCGGTCGGATGTTGCGTCTTGACCACGTAACCCTTGTCAGCCAGTGCCGTGAGCGTGCGAGTCATCGACGGTGGCTGGATTTGCTCGTGATCGGCGAGCTTGCGCGGAGTCAACGGTCCATGGTGGTCAAGAACGGCCAGCACAGCGAACTGCGACAGCGTGATCGCCTCGTCTCTGCGCTCCTGCCGGATGCGCCTGGCCAGTTGCAGCACCGCGCTGCGCAGTTCAATCGCCAGGCTGGGCCGCCGCGCTGGTGCCGAAGCGGGGGTCTCGATGACCGATGGAGAAGTAGGCACCTATCCAGTGTAAACCATTTTGTTAGCCAGAGTAATTAGCGGGGGTCACAAGTGCCAATTGACGCGGATTACCAATTGACGCGGAGTACCGATTCCCGCAGAGTTTCCCCGCCCAACGACCGCCCCACCCGTTTCACGGAGATTTTGACCTCCGGATGCCCGGCGTCACGCATCCACGACCGTCGACGACAGAAACTCCGTGAGACGGGCAATGGAGACGCGGAAGCGAGACGGGGAGGAGGGAGGGGAACGGAGACAGGCTACGCGGCGCCGTCGAACAGGGAGGTGACCGATCCGTCGCCGAAGACCTCGCGGATGGCGCGGGCCAGCAAGGGGGCGATCGGCAGCACCGTAAGGGCCGGGAACCGCTTCTCCGGTGGGACAGGCAGGGTGTCAGTGACGACAACGGAGGTGATGAACTCGGACTGCAGAATCTCCGGAGCCGGGTCGGAGAAGATCGCGTGGGTTGCCGCGACGACGACGCCGATCGCGCCCGCATCGCACAGTGCCTTCGCCGCCAGCACGATGGTACGGCCGGTATCGATCATGTCGTCGACGATGAGACAGACCCGCCCACGCACGTCGCCGACGATGTCGTGCACGGTGACCCGGTTGGGTATCAGCGGGTCACGACGCTTATGGATGATGGCCAGCGGGCAACCGAGCTTGTCGCTCCAGATGTCGGCAACGCGCACCCGCCCCATGTCCGGCGACACCACCGTGAGGTTAGTGCAGTCGAGCTGGTGGCGGAAGTGGTCCAGCAGCACCGGCATCGCGAAGAGGTGGTCGACCGGACCATCGAAGAAGCCCTGAATCTGGGCGGCGTGCAGGTCGACGGACATAATCCGGTCGGCGCCGGCGACCTTGAACAGGTCGGCGACAAGACGCGCCGAAATCGGCTCGCGGCCGCGGCCCTTCTTGTCCTGTCTGGCGTAGGGGTAGAACGGCGCCACGACAGTGATGCGCTTGGCTGATGCGCGCTTGAGCGCATCCACCATCACGAGCTGCTCCATAAGCCACTCGTTGATCGGCGTGGTGTGCGATTGGATGACGAACGCATCACATCCGCGCACGCTCTCGTCGTACCTGGCGTAGATCTCGCCGTTGGCGAAGGTCCGCGCATCCGTCGGCACGAGTTCGCTTCCCAACTCCTTAGCGATGTCGAGCGCCAGTTGGGGGTGCGCTCGCCCCGAAACAAGAACGAGCTTCTTATGGCCGGTGATCTCGATGCCGGACAAGTCCCCTGCTCTCTGCCGGCGAACCGACGTTCGTGACTCAGTCCGTCCGTTCGTCCGAGGCTGCCGCTGCCGTCGCTGCCGCAGTGCCCGGACGGTGTGATTCGACCCAGCCGACTATGTTTCGCTGCGGAGCCACACTGATGGCCAACGCGCCGTCGGGAACGTCCTTGCGGACCACCGTGCCGGCTCCCGTGTAGGCTCCATTGCCAATTCTAACGGGAGCGACGAACACGTTGTGCGCGCCGGTTCGCACGTGCGACCCGACGGCCGTCTTGTGCTTGTCGACCCCGTCGTAATTGGCGATGATAGTGCCGGCTCCCACGTTCGAACCTTCGCCGACCTCGGCGTCGCCGATGTAGCTGAGGTGCGGCACTTTCGTGCCGTCGCCGATGCGCGAGTTCTTCACCTCGACGAACGTGCCGATCTTCCCATCGGCCCCCAGATACGAGCCCGGCCTCAGGTAAGCGAACGGGCCGACGGATGCTCCCGCGCCGATCACGGCAAGCGTCGCGTCGGTGCGCTTGACGACCGCGTTCTCACCGATCTCGCAGTCCACCAGTGTGGTGTCCGGCCCGATCGTTGCGCCGCGTTCGATCGCCGTCGCGCCCTTGATCTGCGTGCCCGGCAGGATTTCGACGTCTTCGGCGAGCGTGACATCCAAGTCGATCCAGGTGGTGGACGGGTCCTGCACGGTGACTCCGGCCAGCTGCCAGCGGCGCACGATGCGGGCGTTCAGCTCGCGGGCCGCCGCGCTCAGTTGGGCGCGGTCGTTGATACCGGTGACAAGCCACGGGTCAGACACGGGGACCGCCTGGATGCGTCCGCCGCTGGTGCGGATCTGCTCCGCGGCATCCGTGAGGTATTTCTCGTTTTGCGCATTGCGGGTGGTGATCGCCGGCAGTGCGGTGCGGAGCACCGTGGCATCGAACACGTAGACGCCGGCGTTGATTTCGGTGATCGCCAACTGGGCGGCGTCCGCGTCGCGATGTTCGATGATCCCCTGGAAGGCGCCATCCGCGCTGCGCAGGATGCGGCCGGCGCCGGTCGGGTCGTCGAAGAAGGCACTGAGCAAGGTGAGGGCGTTCCCCGCCTGCTCGTGGGCATCCAACAGCGAGCGGACGGTCTGGGCGTCCAGCAGCGGCACGTCGGCGCTGAGCACGACGACCGAACCGGTGAACTCCGCAGGCAACGCGGCGAGCGCGACCTCGACGGCGCGGCCGGTGCCTGGCACGTCGTCTTGATCGACGATGACCGTGTGCGGCGAGCGCCCTGCGATCACCTTCGCGATCGCATCTCGTTCGTGCCGCAGCACGGCGATGACCTGTCCTGCCCCGAGAGCATCGGCGGTGGCGAGCACATGGCCGATGAGCGGAAGTCCGGCGAGCGGATGCAGCGCCTTCGGCGTCGCGGACTTCATCCGCGTTCCCGCCCCCGCAGCCAAAATGACCACTGCCACCTGCGATGTTCTCGTCATCCGTGCTCTTTCCGCGCTCAAGGGGCTCCGCCTCCAGGATTCGAACCTAGACTTAACAGCTCCAAAGGCTGTCGTGCTGCCATTACACCAAGGCGGATCGGCGGGCGGCTGCGCCCGCGGTAGACAATTCTGCCAGATCGGGAGAGCCGGCACGCAACGCGGATAATGGAGGGATGCCTCCTCGCGACGAAGTCGACCGAATCGTCGACGCTTGGCTGCGCGAACGGCCGGACCTGGACTTCTCCCCGTTACAGGTGCTGTCGCGAGTCGGGCGGCTCGCGAAGCACCTGGATCGAGCCCGCCGGGCGGCCTTCACGGCATCCGGTCTCGACTCCTGGGAGTTCGATGTGCTCTCGGCGCTGCGGCGTGCCGGTGCCCCATACCAGCTGAGCCCGAAAGCCCTGCTGCAGCAGACCCTGGTCTCTTCTGGCACGATGACGAACCGCATCGACAGGCTGGTGGAACGCGGGCTCGTCGAGCGCCGCGGCGACCCGAACGATGGCCGCGGCATCCTTGTGACGATGACGCCGACCGGGCAAGCCCGGGTGGATGCGGCGATCAGCCAGCTTCTGGCGGCGGAAGCGGAGCTGCTGGGCAATCTTTCGGTGGCCGACCGCGAGCGCATCGCAACCTTGCTGCGCAAGCTGAGCCTCGACTTCGATTGAGCGCGCTCAGGCGCAGTTGATGCAGGTGCGCGCGGCGGGCCGCGCTTCGAGTCTGGCGGTGCCGATGGGCGCTCCGCACACCTCGCACGTTCCGTAGGCTCCGGCTTCCAGCCGCGCCAGCGCTGCGTCGATTTGTGCGAGGCGGTCCGTGGCCCGGTTTATCAGGGATTCGGTCTGGGACAGCTCGAATGCCAGAGTGACGCCTTCCGGGTCGTGCTCGTCATCGGTGCTCACCGAACGTCTGGCGGCGACGATTGTCTCGACGTCCCTGCGAAGATCCGCTATCAAGCCCTGGGTCGCCGCGCGGTCTTCGATCAGAAGGCCGCGGAAATGTTGCGTGTTCATGCGGGACAGTGTGGCACGGATCGGCTGATCATCGTGAGTGAGTCAGGACTCGAGTTCCCCACTCAATTCCAGCCACCGCGACTCGAGCACACCGAGGGATTCTTGCAGCGTGCGCAATTCGTCGGAGAGACGGCCAAGCCCCGTGTAGTCGCTTTGGTCGAACTCGGCGAAGCGCGTGTGCACGGCACTGATACGACCGCTGGCTTTCTCCATCTTTCTGGTGACTGAGGCGAGCTCTTTCTGGGCGTTCCGAAGTTGTGCCCCCTGCAAGCCGGATGGCGCGGGTGCGGCGGCGGGTACGACGTCGCGGGCCGCGGCGGCATCCTGCTTCCTACGCAGCTCGAGATACTGCTCCACCCCTCGCGGCAGATGACGCAACCCGCCGTCCATCACCGCGTACTGCTGGTCGGTGACCCGTTCGACGAGGTACCTGTCGTGCGAGACCACGAGCAACGTTCCGGCGAACGAGTCCAACAGGTCCTCGATCGCGGCGAGGATGTCGGTGTCCAGGTCGTTGGTGGGTTCGTCGAGAATCAGGACATTGGGTTCGGAGAGGAGGATGAGCAGTAACTGCAGGCGGCGCTGCTGACCGCCGGAGAGGTCTTTCACCGGGGTGGAGAGCTGCGCGCTGGAGAACCCGACCCGCTCCAGCAACTGGGTCGGAGTCATCTCCTTGCCACCGGTGACATAGCTGCTCTTCAGCCGCCCGATCACCTCGCTCACCCGGTCCTCCCAGACGTCTTCGAGTTCGCCGAGTTGCTGGGTCAGGGTAGCCACCTTGATGGTTTTGCCGCGCTTCACCTTGCCCGACGTCGGTGTGAGCTCACCTGAAACGAGGCCGAGCAGCGTGCTTTTCCCCGCGCCGTTGACGCCGAGGATGCCGGTGCGCTCGCCCGGCGCGATTCGCCAGGTGATGTTCTTCAGCACGTCGGTCTTTTCGGCTCCGTGCCCGTAGGAGACGGAGACGTTTTCGAGGTCGACGACATCCTTGCCGAGCCGTTGCATGGCCATCGACGCGAGCGAGACGCTGTCTCGTGGCGGCGGCTCATTCTCGATGAGTTCGTACGCGGCATCCATCCTGAACTTCGGCTTCGCGGTGCGCGCGGGGGCGCCGCGGCGCAGCCAGGCGAGCTCCTTGCGCATCAGGTTCTGCCTTTTCGATTCCGAAGCGGCGGCCATCCGGTCACGCTCGACGCGCTGCAGGATGTACGCGGCGTAGCCGCCCTCGAACGGTTCCACCTGCCCGTCGTGCACTTCCCAGGTGTCGGTGCAGATTTCGTCGAGGAACCACCTGTCGTGGGTGACAACGGCCAGTGCGCCGGAGTTCACCGACCAGCGGTGCTTCAGGTGCTGGGCAAGCCAGGCGATGCCTTCGATGTCGAGGTGGTTGGTCGGTTCGTCAAGGAAGACCAGGTCCCAGTCGCCCACGAGCACAGTGGCCAGCGACACGCGGCGACGCTGCCCCCCGGAAAGCTCGCCGATCCTCGATTCCCAGGGGATGTCACCGACCAGCCCGGCGAGCACGTCGCGGATCTTCGGATCTGACGCCCACTCGTGCTCCGCGATGTCGCCGAGGATCGTGCTCTGCACGGTGGCGGCATCCTCCAGGTTGTCTGACTGGTCCAGCATCGCGAGCGTGACGCCGCCGCGACGGGTGACCCGTCCGGCGTCGGGGTCGAGGTGACCGGCGAGCATCGCGAGCAGGCTGGATTTGCCGTCGCCGTTGCGTCCCACGATGCCGATCCGATCGCCCTCGTCGAGGCCGAGGGTGACACCGTCGAACACCACGCGGGTTGGATATTCGAGATGGAGCGATTCCGCTCCGAGAAGATGGGCCATTACCTCTAGTTGACCACACCGCACGGCGCGCTTTCGACGAGGCCGGTTCAGTCGGCGACGAGTCGGGCTCCGTGCACCGGGCCGGTGGCACGAACCACGTTGATGCGTGCGGCGCTGAGAGCAATCTGCAGCTCCAGTGCATTGTCGATATTCGCGGCCAGGAACGCCACTGTCGGGCCGGAGCCTGAGATCATCCCGGCCAGGGCTCCGTTCTCCTCCCCCAGTTCGATGATCGCGGAGAGACCCGGTTCGAGGTGCAGGGCGGGTGCCTGCAGGTCGTTGTGCAGCGCCTCGGCGAGCATGTGCGGATCGCCGGCCCGTAGCGCGTGGAGTACGTTCGCGTCCACGCGCGGTTGCACCTGGGCGGGGAAGATGTCCTGCGAGTGCCGGTCGCGGTGTCGGTCGAGTTCTTTGAACACCTCGGGGGTCTGCATGTCGAAGTCGGCGAAGGCGAGCACCCACTGGAAGTGGCCCATGGCCAGTGCTGGGCTGATCTGGTCTCCGCGGCCGGTGCCGATCGCCGTGCCGCCGATAAAAGCGAATGGCACGTCCGGGCCGAGTTGGACCGCCAGGGCGAGCAGTTCCTCGCGCGGCAGCTCGGTGTCCCACAGTGCGTCGCAGGCGAGCAGCGTGGCCGCTGCGTCCGCCGAACCGCCGCCCATCCCCCCGGCGACGGGCACGTTCTTGCCGATTTCCAGGCGTACGCCGCCCCGGTAGCCGGTCTTGTGGGCGAGCAGAGTCGCGGCCCGGATGGCGAGGTTCGAACCGTCCTTGGCCAGAGCGGCCGTGTCGATCGGGCCGGAGAAGCTGACCGAGAAGTCGTCGGCCGGGTACGCGTACACCTCTTCGCAGAGTGAGACCGCCTGGTAGGCGGTGGCCACCTCGTGCATTCCGTCGACGCGTTGCGCACCGACCTTGAGGAAGACGTTGATCTTCCCCGGTGCTCGCGCGTGCGCCACCCTGGCGGCGGCGACTGTGGTCATAGACCCAACCTACTCGAACGAGTTGTCTAGTCTTGACGCTCGTGACGGCCGGCTGAGTGCGCAATGGCGAGAAAATCGTGCACGGTGAGTTGCTCGCCACGCTGCGTCGGTTCGATGCCGGCTGCGACGAGCCGCGCGGATGCCGCCTGGCTGCCCCCGAGAACCCCGGCCAGGGATTGCCGCAGCATTTTGCGCCGCTGTCCGAACGCCGCATCCACCAGTGTGAAGGTGTCGACGCGCTCGTTCTCATCGCCGAGCGGGATCTCGCGAACTGCGAACGATACGAGAATCGAGTCCACATTGGGCACTGGCCAGAACACCTGCCGGCTCACCTGCCCCGCGGTGCTGAAGTTACCGTACCAGGCCGCCTTGACGCTCGGGCCGCCGTAAATTTTGGACCCGGGCGTCGCGGCAAGGCGCTGGCCGACCTCGGACTGCACCATGACGACGCCGGAGTTGATCCCGCGGAAATGTTCGAGCAGGTGCAGCAACACGGGAACGGAGACGTTGTACGGCAGGTTCGCGACCAGAGTGGTCGGCTTGTCGGGCAGTTCGGTGACCGTCATAGCGTCGGCGGTGATCACGGTGAGCTGTGCATCCGGCTGCAGCAGTCGCACGGTGATCGGCAGTTGCTGCGCCAAGCGCCGGTCGATCTCCACGGCGACGACGTGCGCGCCGACCTCGGTGAGTCCGAGCGTCAGCGAACCGAGCCCCGGCCCGATTTCCACGACGGTGCTGTGTGCACTTACTCCGGCGGCCTTGACAATGCGGCGCACAGTGTTGCCGTCGATCACGAAGTTCTGCCCAAGCTTTTTGGTGGGGCGAAGGTCGAGCAGTGCCGCCAGATCCCGAACCTCGGCCGGCCCGAGCAATCTTCCGCCGCTGCTGTTCATCATTCAGGACGTTGCGGTACTGGAGTGACGGATGTCATGAACTGAATACTCTCACGTCACGCAAGCAGGCATCCGTCACACAATGTCCTGAATGATGAAAGAACACCGGGATCAGGCGAGGTCGTGCGGCTCAAGCGCCGGGTCGTAGGGGCTGGTGCCCGTCTCTGTGGCAAGGTCCGTGGTCCAACTGCCATACACCAGCTCGGTAGTCGAGGAGATCTGCGCAGCGAGCATCGAAACATCGGTGTCCAGGTGCGCAGCCATCGCCCGCAGCGTGTGCGGGATCAGGTACGGCGAGTTTGGCCGGCCGCGGAAAGGCGTCGGGGTCAGGAACGGACTGTCTGTTTCGACCAGGAGCTGGCTGCGCGGGATGACCGTCAAAGCCTCGCGCAGGTCCCCCGCGTTTTTGAAGGTCACGGTGCCGGCGAAGGACAGGTACCAGCCGTGGTCGGCGCAGAGTTTCGCCATCTCGGCGTCGCCGGAGAAGCAGTGGAACACGGTGCGCTCCGGGGCACCCACGCGCAGCAGCGTCGCGATGACCTCCGCGTGAGCATCCCGGTCGTGGATCTGCATGGCGATGCCGTGCTGCTTGGCGATCTCGATATGGGCTTCGAACGACCTGATCTGCGCGGCCCTGCCCTCGAGGCCGGTTCGAAAGAAATCCAATCCGGTCTCACCGATCGCGCGCACGCGGGGCCGAGAGGCGAGGTCGTCGATCTCGACGAAGGCGGCATCCAGGGTTCCCGCCGCCTCATAGCGCGGAGCTTCGTTCGGGTGGATGGCGACGGCGGCGAGCATCCGTGGTTCCCTCGAGGCCATCTCGGCCGACCAGCGCGAGGTCTCCAGGTCGCCGCCCACTTGCACGACGCCCCGGACGCCGACACTGCTGGCGCGGTCGAGTTGTTCGCGGTAGTCCATGCCGACCTCTGACACGTCCGATGGGCCGTCGGCGATCTCCAAGTGGGCGTGGTTGTCATAGACGCCGACGACCAGGGCCTCCGGCAAGGGCGGGTAGCTGAGGTCGCGGTGGTGGCCGTTTTCGGTCTGCGGGTCGCGGTGCCGGATGTATGCGGAGTCGGTCATGGTGCGGCCTAGCTGGCGTCGGCTTTCACGGATGCGGCATCCGCTACCTGCTCGATGCGCGGGAACAACGCGTCGAGGGCACTCACCTGGATGCCGGTCGGCAGTTGTCCCCAGTTGCCGGCATTGCGGATCGGCTGGTCGGTGAGGGCACCGAGCGCCTGCCGGGCGCCGAGTGCGTCCCATAGTTTGGCGGTGGCTTGCGGGATCACCGGCGAGAGCAGCACGGCGAGGGCGCGCAGTCCGTCGAGTGTGGTGTACAGCACGGTCCCGAGCCGCTGCCGGCTCGCCTCGGTTTTGGCCAGCACCCACGGCTCCTGCAGGGTGATGTAGCCGTTCAGCTCGTCGACGACTGTCCACACGGCGGCGATTGCGTCGTGGATGGAAAGTTGGTCGATCGCGGCATCCGCCGCTGTTGCCGCCCGTGCCACGGTCTTCTGGATGCCCAGGTCGGCGTCCGCGTACGCATCCGCGGTCGGCACCGTGCCGCCGAAGTAACGGGACACCATGGCGATGACGCGGGAGGCGAGGTTGCCGAAGCCGTTGGCAAGTTCCGACTGGTAGCGCGCGGCGAGATCTTCCCAGCTGAACGAGCCGTCCTGTCCGAAGTGGATGGCACGCATGAAGTAGTAGCGGAACGCGTCGGAGCCGAAGGTGTCGGTGATGTCGCTCGGAGCGATACCGGTGAGCTTCGACTTGGACATTTTTTCGCCGCCGACCAGCAACCAGCCGTGGCCGAACACCTGCTTAGGCACCTCCAGGCCGGCGGCCATGAGCATGGCGGGCCAGATCACCGCGTGAAAGCGCGCAATGTCCTTGCCGACCACCTGCACTGCGGGCCAGCGACGGTGGAAGTTGGCGTCGTCGGTGCCGTAGCCGATCGCCGTGATGTAGTTGAGCAGCGCCTCGAACCACACGTAGACGACGTGGGTGTGGTCCCAGGGGATCGTGATGCCCCAGTCGAAGCTGGACCGTGACACGGACAGGTCGTCGAGCCCCTGTTTGACGAACTGCACGATCTCGTTGCGCACGCTCTCCGGCTGCACGAACTCGGGACGCGTCTCGTACAAGTCGAGCAGACGCTGCTGGAAATCGCTCATCCGGAAAAAGTAGTTGCGTTCGGCGAGCACCTCAACTGGGCGGCCGTGGATTTTGCAGACCAGT
This sequence comes from Terrimesophilobacter sp., assembly GCA_039920505.1. Taxonomy (GTDB): domain Bacteria; phylum Actinomycetota; class Actinomycetes; order Actinomycetales; family Microbacteriaceae; genus Parafrigoribacterium. The sequence continues at coordinate 1,334 of JBDSDO010000035.1, read as the reverse complement.
TCGCCGTCCACTTCCATGAGGTCGTCGAGCTGCTTGTATTCCTCGCAGCCGACGCAGTAGTGGCCCTGGTACTCGCCGGAGTAAATGTAGCCGTCGTCGTACAGCTTCTGCAGGAAGTCAGTGACGGCGGATTCGTGGCGTTCGTCAGTGGTTCGGATGAAGTCATCGTTGGCGATGTCGACGGTCTTCAGCAGCGGCTGCCAGGCTTCCTTCACGAGCTTGTCCGCCCACTCCTTTGGCGTGGTGTCGTTGGCCACGGCGGTGCGTAGGATTTTCTGACCGTGTTCGTCGGTGCCGGTGAGCAGCCAGGTGTCGTCTCCGGCCTGACGGTGCCAGCGGGCGAGTACGTCGGCCGCTACTTCCGTGTAGGCGTGGCCGATGTGCGGCACATCGTTCACGTAGAAGATTGGCGTCGCAATGTAAAAGGAATCGTCAGCGGCCATGCTGAACATCCTAATTGCCGGGCGCTGTGTGGCCGGTTCAGTGACGCCCTTGGCTGTTCATAAGCTGGATGCGTGAAAACACGAAAGATCGGAAACCGCACCGTCAGCGCCATCGGACTCGGCGGGATGCCGCTGTCCATTGAGGGACGGCCGGATCGCGACCGCGCGATTGCCACTGTGCACGCCGCGCTCGACGCCGGCGTCACGTTCATCGACACCGCCGATGCGTACACGATGGATGCCGACGGGCCCGGCCACAACGAGACCCTCATCGCGGAGGCGCTTGTCTCCTATCCCGGTGACACGTCCGGTGTGCTGGTGGCCACCAAGGGTGGTCTGCGACACCTCGACTGGCAGCCCTGGCCGAACAACGGCAGTCCGGATCATCTTCGTGAGGCCGCGCACGCGTCCCGGCAGCGCCTCGGGGCCCTGAGCATCGGCCTGTACCAGTACCACCAACCGGACCCGGCGTGGGACTTCGCCGAGTCGATGGGCGCGATCCGCGAGCTGCTGGACGACGGCGTGATCCTGCAGGCAGGTATCTCGAATGTCACTGTTGACCAGATCGAGATCGCGCAGGAGGTGCTGGGCGGACGCCTGGTGTCGGTGCAGAACCGATTCTCGCCCGTCTACCGGAAGTCCATGCCGCAACTGGAATATTGCGGGGCACACGGCATCGCGTTCCTGCCGTGGAGCCCGCTCGGCGGCATCGGCAACGGCGAAGCGGTGTTCGCCGAGCAGCAGGTGTTCGCCGACGTGGCCGCGGAACTCGGCGTGAGCCCACAGCAGGTCACCCTCGCCTGGGAGCTCGCGCTCGGCGAGCACGTCATCCCGATCCCGGGATGTTCCAGACCGGCTTCGATCGCCGACTCGGCGTGCGCCGCGGAGCTG
>JBDSDO010000034.1:0-14492 GCA_039920505.1 Terrimesophilobacter sp. | reverse complement strand
GGCGCTGGGCCTGTGGTTGGGTTCACTGTGACCGAGATCAGCACAGCACCAGTCGCTCAAGGTAGCGTTGGCGCATGTGCGGACGCTTCGCGATGGACAAGGAAACCGACGAACTGATCGCCGAGTTCGTGGCGACCGAGGGAACGGCCAGGTTGCAGGACTGGCGCCCGTCCTGGAACGTCGCGCCCACCGATCCTGTTCCGATCGTGCGCGAGCACGGCGGACGGCGCGAGGTTGACCTGGTGCGCTGGGGTCTGGTGCCACCCACCTCACCGACCTTCGGCGGCGGCAAGCCAATCATTAACGCACGCATCGAAACAGTGGCGACCAACGGGCTGTTCAAGGGCGCATTCGCGTCCCGCCGATGCATCGTCCCTGCCCGTGGCTACTTCGAGTGGCAGCTTCAGGATGGCGGCAAGCAGCCCTACTTCATTCACGAGCCCGACGCGGATCTCGCGATGGCGGGCCTTCTGGGAGCCTGGCCGGACCGCACCAAGACACTGGATGATCCCGACCGCTGGCGGCTGTCCGTCGCCATAATCACCAGGGACGCCCACGTGGCTCCCGGTGAGGTGCACGACCGGATGCCCGCGTGCCTCAGTCCCGACGCCTACGACGAATGGTTCGGCGACGACCTGGGCACCGATGACCTGCTGCAACTGCTCGACGGATCCTCCTTCGAGGTAGCTCACCGGCTTGGCTACCACGCAGTCTCCAAGGCGGTCAACAGCGTGAAGAACAACGGGCGGGAGCTGATCGACTCGTTGTAGCGCGGTGTTTTCTGTACAACACAGTGTCCTCCTTAAGGGGGAGGGCGCTGCGTACCCCAAGATGGGAGGCTTACACTGTCCCCACTGCTGGATGCGGTTCACCGGCGAGCGTGGGTCGCGATAATGGACGGTGGACTCCGGCAGCTATGGTGATGGAAATCGGTGACAAGGTGACCGCGACGAACGGTCCAATAACGATGGTGATCCGAGCCTGGACGGAACCGGGCGACGAGCGCGCGCTGCGCATCCGGATGACCTTCGGAGACGATCCATCAGCGGAACGGAAGACCGTCGTCGCGGCGGACACTGATCAGGTGGTCGAGACGATTCGGACTTGGCTGGCGTCGCTGACCTGATCCACGATAACGTGAAAAAACTTTCGGCAAAACCGATTGACAGGCTTGTGCCACGCGGTCATTCTGAGGGAGTGACAGGGTACTGAGCGGAATCCATCAATCGTTCCGATGCTCTGCCTGTCGGTGATCTGACGCGGGGTGCTCGGTGATGACTGGGACAAGGTCAAGTTGGGACCTGAGGTTGCTCGGATTTTGGCAACTTCGCCTCAACGGTCAGCCACAAAGTGTCGGCGCTCGCCAGCAGCAACTGATCGCAGCGCTGGCCTTGCTTGGCGCTCGTCCTCGCCATGCCCTTTCCGGAGTGTTGTGGCCGGAGAGTTCGGAGGAGCAGGCTTCAACGAGCCTGCGCGCGGTTCTGTTCCGAATTTCCCATGAGTTGCCGCGGCTGCTCGCCGACTCCCGTGACCCTGTCGCCTTGGCCGCCGGGGTCAGGACCGATATCGGCGGGGTGCGGCGTCTGATCGATCACATCGCGCGTTTGGGCATTGAGCCTCCCCACAGTGCTGCTGAAGTGCTGCGCAATGCGGAACTCTTGCCGGGCTGGTACGACGACTGGGTGATGTACGAGCAGGAGCGGTTGCAGCAACAACGGATGGCTGCCTTGGAAACGCTGGCGGCACGCTATCTCACCCAGGGCAACCACGTTCACGCGCTAGAGGCGGCTCGGGCGTCGGCAGCCATTGAACCGCTGCGGGAGAGCGCGCAGCTAATGATCGTTCGAAGCTATCTGGCGGCGGATGACCGTGTCTCCGCGATGCGGGTGTTCCGTGACTTCAGGGCACGGTTGGCAGACGAGCTTGGCGTGGCCCCGTCACCGAGATTCGAGGTCATGCTGCACACATCGGCCGCTTCTGACTCGATCCGTCGAACTCCCCTCGTGGCGGGAGTTCTGACACCCCTTCGGTTCCAGCCGGGCAAACGCCATCCGTAGCAACCCGGTACACCGATTTGTGTACTTGACCCATCGATTCGGCCACAATCAGAGTAAGTGAGGGCTTCTAATGTACAGAGCCATTGCCGGCGCCGCCGGTGTACTTGCGATCGTCGCGGGACTCATGGTGCCCGGCGTCCCGTTTGAACACTCGTCGCGAGACGGTGTGAACGCCCTCACCCAGGCTCGGCACTCATCGAGCCTCGACACGGCATCCTCGGCCATCCCCAGCGCCGCGAAACCTGCCGTGACCGATGTCGCACAGTCCACGGCCCGATCACGAGTGACCGGAGCCAAGGCAGTCTCCTCCTCTGTCGCGATGAGCAACTGTGCCGGGTGCGCAGGTCAGTCGACGGTGTTCCAAGTCGTCTATTTCGACGGTACAGGTGCTGCCAATGCTGACAACACTGCTGCTGCCTGGTCTAGTTGCACCGACTGTGCGTCATCAGCTGTCTCGGTGCAGCTCGTCGTGGCCCGACGATCGCAGCCGTTGACCGTCAACAATCGGGCCGTCGCCCTGAACGTGAATTGCCTGCAGTGCATCACGACGGCGGCCGCCATTCAATTCGTGATCGCCGGGGGATCGCACCGCGACCTCTCCACGCACGCCAGAGACATGATTGCCCAAATTCAGAAACAGTTGGCCGATCGGCTGGTTTCGTCCGCGGGGTCCGGCAGTCAACGGCTGCGGGCCCCGGACGCTAAGACCCAGGTTGATTCCGCCGCCGGAGCTCTGGGCGCGATCATCCTCTCCGATATCGGATCGACCATTACTGGGCGCTCGATCGACGTCCAAGTCGGGCAATAAGCCTCCTGACGTAACGCACCTGTAACGCAAGAATAACGGCGGCCTTGGTTTACTGCGAGTGATAAATCCGCACGTCAATCGAGACAAGTAGCCGGGAGGGGGTGAATAAAATGCACACGCTCACCATCGCTGAACTCGAAGCCCAACCCGTTGACATGCTGCCGGCGAAGGAGACCCTGTTCTTCGACTACGGCACCAACTGGGCGGCAATCTACGCCTCGAACTCATCGCTCGCTGTCAACGCGGCCACGCTGTGGTCCCATGCGAACAGCGCCGCCCTGCAGAGTATTGCTGTCATGCAGTCCAACCACTGAGATCCAATGATGCCCGGCGCCTCCATGTGACGGCGCCGGGCAGACCGAAAGGTGAAGGTCATGACAGCATCATTGCTGCTTGGTCGGGATGTTCTCGAAGCCCAGACGGCGGAACTTCTTCCTCGGCGCGAGACGATGTTCTTCGACTTCAACATCAACGTTGCTCCAGTCGTCGGCGTGAATATCGCTCTCGCTCTCAACGCTGCGACGATCGGCTCGGTCGCCAACGGAGGTGCCTGGCAGAACCTGGTGTCGGTCTCGCATTAGTTCCGTGCAGTACTCGGCGGGCGTGCCTTCGGAAGTTGGCACGTCCGCCGCCATCGCGACAATCTCACATCCCTCGAGGTGGCGAACATGACATCCGTGTCCACGCAAGATGGGCGGAGGCTCTGGCGTCGCGCCCCGGGAGTTACGCTGCTCGGGGCGGTGTCCGGCTCTGGGCTGGTGCAGCCGACGTGTCTGGTCGAACGTCCCGATGGTCAGGTGGTTCAACTCTCGGAACTGCTCAATCTGGTGCTCGAGACTGCCGGAGCAGGTCGTTCTCCATCACTCATCGCCCAGGAGGTCAGCCGGGCCTACGGTCACGAACTCACCGAGGAGGGACTGCAGTATGTGATTGAGTCGAAGCTCGCGCCGCTCGGGCTCATCGAGGATCCGGCGGCGGCACCGTCAACCCAGAAGCTCGTGAAGGCTGATCCTTTGCTCGCGCTGCGATTGCGTGGCACGATCGTTCCTGCGCGGATCGTGCGCGTTCTCGCACAATGGCTTGCACCGCTCTATCTGACCCCGGTCGTCATCCTGGCCGTTGCCGGCTTTGTCGCGCTCGATGTCACCCTTTTGGTCACGGCGAATGCTGCGGCGGCACTGCAACAGACGCTCATCACGCCGGTGCTCATCCTCGCTCTGTATGCGATGTTGGTCGCCGGCGGTCTCGTTCACGAACTGGGCCACGCGACGGCCTGCCGGTTCGGCGGTGCCCAACCCGGGGTGATCGGTTTTGGCCTCTACCTCGTGTTTCCGGCGTTCTTCACCAACGTGACCGACTCCTACCGACTTGGCCGTGCCGGTCGGCTGCGCACCGACCTCGGCGGTCTCTACTTCAACGTATGGTGTGTGCTGATCGCCGGCGGAGGCTACCTGCTCAGCGGCGAGGGCATTCTCCTGCTTCTGGCGATCGCGATGCAGCTGCAGATGGTGCAACAGTTGCCACCGACCATCCGGTTGGACGGGTATTTCGTGCTGGCCGATCAGGCCGGAGTCCCGGATCTGTTCGCCAGGGTCGGCCCGGTGATGCGCAGTTTGCTGCCCGGGCGGCCCGTTCATCCCCGGGTTGCCGAACTGCGGCCGGCAGCGCGCAGGATCGTCACCGCCTGGGTGATCATTGTGGTCCCGCTCCTGATTGTTTCATTCGGCTGGCTGCTCTGGGCGCTTCCAGTCATCGCCCAGCAGTCCGGCATCGCCATCGCCGAACACGCTCGGTTGGCGGCGTCGGCATTCCAGAGCGGACAGGTGGCGGGATTCTTGCTCTCCTGCCTGTCGATCCTGTTACTGGTGCTCCCGTTGGCGGGACTGGTCGTCGTTTCCGAACGGCTCACCGTTGACGGGGTGAAGTTCTTCCGCATCCGATCCCTCCGGCTCCGCCAGCGCCGGAGCATCATTTCACCACAGAAGGCGGCATCTACCGTGACTACCACTCGTCTAACAACGCCTCTGCCCGCCAATTCGACAGAGGGACCCCCGCGACCGGAACCACCCGAGAGGCCTCCTGGTCGCATCCCGACACTGCGGGACTTCTTGGCCGATCGATCTCCCGATCTCGGAGTTCCTGCACAAGAAGGCTGGCAATCGACTCTCAGGCGTGTCACGGGAGGTACCGTCTCCCCGGCCCCGGGCCGACGGGAGAGGCGACGCCGGCAGGCGATTTCCACGATTCAACAGAGCTTCAGCGGCCCACGGACCATCGCCGTGATCAATCCGAAAGGCGGAGCGCATAAGACGACCGCCACGTTACTGATCGCATCAACCTTCGGGATCCACCGGGGTGGATACACCCTGGCCTGGGACAACAACGAGACTCGCGGAACGCTGGGCTGGCGGGCCCAGCAGAGGCACGACAACACCGCCGTCGACCTCCTTCGAGACTTGGACCGCTTCGATGACCGACTCCTGGGCAGGATCGGAGATCTCGACCGCTTCGTTCGTTCGCAAGGCTCTGCCCAGTTCGACATCCTCGCCTCCGACGAGGACGCGGCGGGCGCCGCCACGATCGGTGCTGACGAGTTTGAACGACTGCATCACGCGCTGTGCCGCTTCTACCGGATCATCGTGGTCGACACGGGGAACAACATGCGCGCGCCCAACTGGGAGGCGGCGGTCGCGGCAGCGGACCAGCTGGTCATCGTCTCCACCGTGCGCGAAGACACCGCCGCAAGCGCGATGTGGATGGCGGACGGGCTCCGGGACAAGGGACACGGAGACAAGGTTCGAAACGCCGTCACCGTGTTAGCGGCCCCGGACGGGCCGGCGGATCGCCGATTGCACGAAAGAGTGCGCAGCCATTTCGGGAGGCTCACGCGCGCCGTGGTCGACGTGCCCCATGACCCGGCGCTCGTCTCGGGAGGACACCTGGATGTCGGCACCCTCCAGCCCGGCACGCGCGAGGCGTGGCTTTATGCAACAGCGGCAATCGCGGATGCGCTGGGCACGGCACCGTAACTCTGGGCGTCGTGCGCCGTTGGCGCTACGAAGCGTTGAGGAGCCCGAGCACCGCATCGTGCAGGCGTCCGTTGGTGGCTACTGCGCTGTGGTGCCATGGGCCTGGCGTTCCCTCCACCGACGTGAACGTGCCACCAGCCTCCTCGACGATGGGCACCAGGGCCGCCATGTCGTACACCTGCAGGTCCAACTCGCCGGCGACATCCACCTGTCCCTCGGCGACCATCATGTACGGCCACATATCGCCATAGTCACGGGTGCGCCACACTGCGCGGGATAACGCGAGATAGTTCTCGAGCTTGCCTGCTTCGCGCCAACGGCTGAGGCCGCTGCAACTGGCGGAGGCATCGGCCAGATCCGCGACGGCCGACACGTGGATCCCGCGCCGGTCTTCCCCGAGGACGGCGTCGCGCATCCAGGCACCGCTGCCTTTGGCGGCCCACCACCGCTTGCCGAGCGCCGGCGCGCTAACCACGCCGACCTGAGGGATGCCGTCGACTGCGAGGGCGATGAGCGTGGCCCAGACTGGCACTCCGCGGACGTAGTTCTTCGTGCCGTCGATCGGGTCGATGATCCACTGGCGGCTGGACTGGCCGACGGTTCCGAATTCCTCGCCGAGGACGGAGTCATCGGGACGGTCGCGGCCGATCGCCGAACGGATCGCCTGCTCGACGGCTTTGTCGGCGTCCGAGACCGGGGACAGGTCCGGCTTGGTCGTCACCACCAGGTCGTCGGCGCGAAATCGCGCTAGCGAGAGAGCGTCGGCCGCATCGGCTAGGCGGTGCGCGAAGTCAAGGTCGGACTGTAGGTCGATCACGTGTCAAGGGTAGCCGGGGTCTCGGCAAGCTCGACCACGGGGGTCAGGCGAGGGTGGTGAGCAGCCGCTGCAGCGAATCGAGCCGGAGCTTGCCGATCGCACCTAGCTCCCCCGACTCGGCCCGTTCCACGATGGCGCAGTCGGGGGAGTCCGGCAGGTGGGTGCATCCCCGCGGGCAGTCCTCGGCGACTGCGGCGAGGTCCGTGAAAGACCGCAGGATGTTGTCGGGGTTCACGTGTCCGAGACCGAACGACCGCACGCCCGGGGTATCGATGATCCAGCCGTCGCCGACCCGATAGGAGATGGTCGACGATGAGGTGTGTCGACCGCGTCCGGTGACGGTGTTGACGCGTCCGATTGCCCGGTTGGCATCCGGCACCAGTGCATTCACCAGCGTCGACTTCCCGACGCCGGAGTGACCGACCGCCACCGTTGTATGGCCGGCCAACAGCTCCCTGAGTTTCTCGAGCGGGATCGCATCCTGCGTGCTGGTCACCACGGTGAGGTCTAGCCCGGCGAAATTCGCCAGGAACTCCGACGGATCGGCCAGATCGGTCTTGGTGATGCACAAGATCGGGGCGATGCCGGCGTCGAACGCGGCGACAAGGTATCTGTCCACCAGGCGCGGCCGGGGCTCTGGGTCGGCGGCGGCGGCGACGATCAGCATCTGGTCGGCGTTGGCGACGATGATCCGTTCCACCTCGTCGGTGTCGTCGGCGCTGCGCCGTAGCATCGTCACGCGCGGCTGGATGCGCACAATCCGGGAGAGCGAACCCGCGTCGCCGGAGGTGTCGCCCACGATGTCGACCAGGTCGCCGGTGACGACCGAGTGCTTGCGCAACTCGCTGGCGCGCGACGCGGTGACGATGTGCTCGGCGCGGGTGCCTTCGCCGACCAGCACCGTGTAGCGGCCGCGGTCCACCGTCACCACCCGCGCGGTCACCGCATCCGTGTGTCCAGGGCGGATCTTCGTGCGCGCCCGGTTGCCCTTCGGATTGGGCCGCACTCGGGCTTCGTAGTCGGCGTACTTGTCCTCGTCGTCGTCGCCCGAGTCCGTGAGCCAGCTCATCGTCTCAGAGGATGCTGAGCGGATCGATGGACACCCTCGTGAGTCCGAGAAGCGGCCCGAGCCACAGCGACGCGAACTCTGGCAGCGTTTTGGTCGTGGTTTCGATGTCCTCGATGTCAACCCCGGACACGGCGAGCCCGATGACGGCGCCGGCCATCGCCATCCTGTGGTCCTCGTAGGTGTGCCAGAGGCCGCCGTGAAGTTCGGCGGGTTCGATGGCCAGGCCATCGTCCAACTCCGTGACCGATCCGCCGAGCGAGTTGATCTCGGCCGTCAGAGCCGCCAGCCGGTTCGACTCGTGGCCACGCAGGTGGCCGATCCCGGTGATGCGGCTGGGACCGGATGCCAACGCCGCCAGGGCGACGAGCGCGGGCGCCAGTTCGCCGCAGTCACTGAGGTCAACCTCGACACCCGAAATGGCGCCTCCAGCCACACCGGTGCCGCCGTCGACGGTGAGGTTGCCCTCCGACCAGGCGACGGTCGCCCCGAACAGCGGAAGCAATTCCCTCAGCCGGGTGCCGACCTGGGTGGTCTCCTCTGGCCAGCCGTCAATGGTCACAGTGCCGCCGGCCACGAGCGCCGCGGCGAGGAACGGCGCGGCATTGGACAGATCGGGTTCGATGTCGACATCCCGCGCCGCAATGGGGCCGGCCGGAACGACCCAGTGGCCGGGCTGCGGAGTCTGCACCTGTACCCCGCGCGCCGCGAGAGCGACGATTGTCATCTCGATGTGCGGCAGGCTGGGGAGGATGGCGCCGGTGTGCCGCAGCGTCAGCCCGTTGGTGAAGCGCGGTCCGACCAGCAGCAGCGCGGAAATGAACTGGCTCGACGCGGAGGCGTCGATGTCGATTTCACCACCGGCGATGGCGCCTTCGCCATACAGACTGAACGGAAGGCGTCCGCGGCCGTCGTCGGTGACATCCACTCCCAGCGCGCGCAGCGAGGCGACGGTCCCGCGCATGGGACGCTTGCGGGCAGCGAGGTCGCCGTCGAAGGCCACCGGCCCCAATGCTAGTGCGGCCACCGGAGGTACGAAACGCATCACGGTACCGGCCAGACCGCACTCGATCGACGCTCCGCCGCTCAGTTCTCCGGGGGTGACGAGCAGATCCATTCCGAACTTGCCCGCCCCCGCCACCTCCGCAATGGAGATGCCTAACGCCTTCAGCGCCTCGACCATGAGGTTGGTGTCGCGCGAGTGCAGCGGAGCGCGCAGCAGGGAAGGCCCTTCCGCGAGGGCGGCGAGCACGAGCTCCCGGTTGGTGAGCGACTTGGAACCGGGAAGGCGCAACGTCGCACCCAGCGGGTGCGGAGCCAGCGGCGCCGCCCACGGGCCCGAATCGGTGACCAACTCGTTGTTGTCGTCGTAGGGATCGAACTCTGGTGCGGAATAGTTGGATACAAGCATTGGTTACCAGAGTATCGGCAGAACGTGGATCGAACAGAGGTGATCAGTGGCAATTGTGCTTGAGCAGCAGCCACTCGCGCGCCTAGATCGGTTCATGTCCCGCGAAGTAAACTGGGCGGCGATGACAACTTCGACTGACGATGCCGAAAACTCCGACTCCCGAGGCCCCGATTCGCCGGGGTCGGACTTGGCCGCATCCACTTCTCCAGGAACACAGGCCGCGAATTCTGAGGCGTCGGCCGACGCCGAGCCGAGCGATGTGCATTCTCTTTTCGAAGAGCAGGCGCTGCCCTACATGGACCAGTTGTATGCGGCAGCGATGCGGATGACGCGGAACCCCGCCGATGCGGCTGACCTCGTGCAGGAAACTTTCGTCAAGGCGTATGCCGCGTTCGGGCAATTCAAACAGGGCACCAACCTCAAGGCGTGGCTGTATCGCATCCAGACCAACACGTTCATCAACAGCTACCGCAAGAAGCAGCGTGACCCGTACCAGGGCACCATCGACGAACTCGAAGACTGGCAGCTCGGCAACGCGGTGTCCGCGACGGCGACGACATCGCGTTCGGCGGAGGCAGAGGCCATCGATCACCTGCCAGACAGCGCCGTCAAAAACGCACTGCAGTCGATCCCGGAAGACTTTCGCCTGGCGGTCTATTTCGCCGACGTGGAGGGCTTCTCCTATCAGGAGATAGCCGACATCATGAAAACCCCAGTAGGAACCGTCATGAGCCGTCTGCATCGAGGCAGACGAATGCTGCGCGAACTGCTGGCCCAATATGCGCACGGACGCGGGATCACCTCCGCGCAAAGCTCTGGGAGTGCAAAATGACCGATTGTGGTTGCGAGAAAGCGAAAGCAGAACTGGAAGAATACCTGCACAACGAACTGGCGCGCGGTGAACTCGACGACATCGTCGAGCATCTTGCCAGCTGCCAGGACTGCGAAGGAGAGCACCACGTCGGAGTTGTGCTCACCGAGAAGGTACGGCGAGCGTGCGCCGAGAAAGCGCCAGAAGACCTGCGCACGCAAGTGCTGCTGAGCCTGCGGGAGCCGCGGGTCGGCTGAGCGAGACGCCCGGCGGGGCGCCTCGCCTAGACGGTTAGCGCCCGGTCGATCACGTCTGACTGCTCCTGAGCACTGCGCTTCGTCGACCCTGTGGCGGGGGAGGCGGAAGCCGGCCGGGTCACGCCGGTGATCGTGCGCCACTCAAGCAGCGGGTTCAGTTCCTGAAGCAGGAACGGCCACGCGCCCATGTTATTCGGCTCTTCCTGGGCCCACACGATTTCCGCGGACGGGTATAGCGCGAGCACGGCGAGGATCCCGTCGATCGGCAGCGGGTAGTACTGCTCGAGTCGCACTAGGGCGACATCGGTCGTCTCGCGCTTCAGCGCTTCCGTGTTGAGATCCCAGTACAACTTGCCCGACGTCAGCACGACGCGCTTCACGACGTTCTTGTCCTTCACTCTGGCGTCGTCGATCACTGTCTCGAACTTGCCGGAGGTGAAGTCCGCGATGTCACTGGTCGCATCCCGCCTGCGCAGCATCGACTTCGGCGTGAAGACGATGAGTGGGCGTCGCGGTCGGGCATACGCCTGGCGACGGAGCAGGTGGAAATACGACGCGGGTGTCGACGGATGCGCGACGGTGAGGTTGTTCTCAGCGCACAGCTGAAGGTAGCGTTCGATACGCGCCGAGGAGTGGTCCGGACCCTGCCCCTCGTAGCCGTGCGGCAGGAGCATCACGACGCCGGAGCGCTGCGACCACTTCTGCTCGGCACTGGAGACGAACTCGTCGACGATGACCTGGGCGCCATTGGCGAAATCGCCGAACTGGGCCTCCCACAGCACCAGCGCATCCGCCCGCTCCACCGAGTAGCCGTATTCGTAGCCGAGGGCCGCGTATTCGCTGAGCAGTGAATCGTAGATCCAGAACCTGGCCTGCTTTTCGCTGAGATTGCCCAGCGGCAGCCACTCCTGCCCGTTCGCGCGGTCGTGCAGGATGGCGTGACGGGACACGAAGGTGCCACGACGGGTGTCCTGACCGGCCATCCGCACCGGCGTGCCCTCGAGCAGCAAGGAACCGAACGCCAGCAGTTCGCCGAACGCCCAGTCGATCGAGCCGTTGCGGCTCATCCCGACCCGCTTCTTGAGCAGTGCCTGCAGCTTCGGATGCACCGTAAAGCCGGTTGGGGCATTGTCGTGCGCGTCGCCGATGAGCTCGATGATGCTCGTGTCCACCCCCGTGCTCTCGGGCTCTCCCGCTCCCGCGTCTCGCTGGGATTGGGGTAGCTCGAGGTCGTTCACCGAGACGTTGCCGTCCACGATGATCGGGATGGAGGCCGTCTGTGCCGCGTGGGTCTCAGCGAAAGCGCGCTCGAGGCGGTCTTGGAAGTCCTGATGTGCGGCGTCGTACTCTTCTGCGGTGATGTCGCCGCGACCGACGAGAGCTTCCGCGTACAGGGTGCGCACGCTGCGCTTGGCCTCGATCAGGTTGTACATCAGTGGCTGCGTCATCGACGGGTCGTCGCCCTCGTTGTGTCCGCGGCGGCGGTAGCAGATGACGTCGACAACGACGTCTTTGTGGAACTCCTGACGGAACGCGAACGCGAGTTCGGCGATCCGCACAACCGCTTCCGGGTCGTCGCCGTTCACGTGGAAGATGGGGGCCTGAATAGTTTTCGCCACGTCGGTGGAGTACACCGACGTGCGGCCCTCGTCCGGAGATGTGGTGAACCCGACCTGGTTGTTGATGTTGACGTGGATCGTGCCGCCGGTGCGGTAGCCGCGCAACTGGGACATCTGCAGTATCTCGACCACAACGCCCTGTCCGGCCATCGCCGCGTCACCGTGCACCATGACCGGGAGCACCCGGAAGCTGCCAATGGGCTTGCGATCCTGTTTGGCCCGCACGATGCCTTCCATGACCCCGTCGACGGCTTCCAGGTGCGACGGGTTGGCTACCAGGTAGACAGGCACCTGCTCGCCGTTGGCCGCGGTGAAGGTGCCTTCGGTGCCGAGGTGGTACTTGACGTCGCCGGAACCCTGCACGGTGCGCGGATCCTGAGTTCCCTCGAACTCACGGAAAATCTGCCCATATGTCTTGCCGGCGATGTTGGTCAGCACATTGAGGCGGCCACGGTGGGCCATGCCGATCACGACTTCTTCGAGCTTCTCGTCCGCGGCGCCCTGCAGGATCGCATCCAGCAACGCGATGGTGGATTCGCCGCCCTCGAGGCTGAACCGCTTCTGGCCAACGTACTTGGTCTGCAGGAACGTCTCGAACGCCTCGGACTCGTTGAGCTTGGCGAGGATGCGCATTTGCTCGTCGTGGCCGGGCTTGGAGTACGGGCGCTCGACGCGGTCCTGGATCCACTGCCGCTGCTCGGGGTCCTGGATGTGCATGTATTCGATGCCGACGGTGCGGCAGTACGAGTCGCGCAGGATGCCCAGGATGTCACGCAGTTTGGCGCTGCGCCGGCCGCCGAAGCCGCCGGTGACGAATTCGCGGTCCAGATCCCAGAAGGTGAGGCCGTGCTTGTAGATGTCCAGGTCGGGGTGCATCCGCTGGCGGTATTCGAGTGGATCGGTGTCGGCCATCAGATGACCACGCACCCGGAAAGAGTTGATCAGCTCGTGCACGCGCGTGCTGCGGCTCACGTCATCCGCGAGGTCGACGCTGACGTCAGTGCCCCAGCGGATCGGGTCGTACGGGATGCGCAGCGCGGCGAAAATCTCCTCGTAGAAGCCGTGCTCGCCGGTGAGCAGCTCCTGCACGATCTTGAGGAACTCACCGGACCCCGCGCCTTGGATGACCCGGTGGTCGTAGGTTGAGGTCAAGGTGATGGTCTGGCCGATGGCCAGGTCGACGACGGTCTTGACGGATGCTCCGCGGTACTCCGCCGGGTACTGGAGCGCCCCGGCGCCGATGATGCAGCCCTGGCCGCGCATGAGGCGCGGGACCGAGTGCTCGGTGCCGATGCCGCCGGGGTTGGTGAGCGACACGGTGGTGCCGGCGAAGTCATCGGCGGTGAGCTTGTTGGCACGGGCCTTCGTCACCAACTCCTCGTAGGCGGCGATGAACTCGCCGAAGCCCATCGTGTCCGCACGCTTGATACCGGGCACGAGGAGTGCGCGGCTGCCATCCGGCTTCGGGATGTCGATGGCCAGCCCCAGGGTCATGTGCGTGGGGGCGACGACCGATGGCTTGCCGTCGATCTCTTCAAAGTAGACGTTCTGGCTGGGGAACTGTTTGATCGCCTGGATGATCGCCCAGCCGATCAGATGTGTGAAAGACACCTTGCCGCCGCGCGAGCGTTTCAGATGGTTGTTGATGACGATGCGGTTGTCGATCATCAGCTTCGCCGGGATCGTCCGCACGCTCGTGGCGGTGGGAACCGTGAGGCTCGCGTTCATGTTCGTGACGAGGGCCTTGGCCATGCCGCGGATCGGCGTCACTTTGTTTTCGTGCTCAGACGTGCCCTCTGCGGCCTCCGCAACAGCGGGCGCGGTCGTACGCGGCGCCTCGGCCGGGATCGGCTGCGGCTTCGGCTCGATTGAGGTGGTGCGCGCGACTGGCTGCCCAGTCGACGACGCCGCGGGCGCCGGGGCAGCTGATGTCGGTGCAGCCGTTGCCGGCTGTGCTTCGGCAGCCGGAGCCGGGCTCGGCGCCTCGGCCGGGAGTCCCGCTGTGGCGTCGCTGGTATCCACCGGACGGTAGCGCTCAAGAATGGGCCACCACGACTGGGCGACGGAGTTTTTGTCGACGATGTATTTCTCGTAGAGTTCGTCGACGAGCCACTCGTTGGCTCCGAACTCGTTCGAGGATGCGTCCTGTGACTCCACCCCGGTTATTTGGCTAGACAAAGCCGACCGCCCACTTTCCGCTGCTTCTGTTTGGATCAGTGTGCGCGACCCTTGCTGGTCACACACCTACCAAGCTTAATCGGTTTGCAACCCCCGTGCCGACCGGAGCCCTATGGCACTACCCTTAAAAGCATGCAGTTTTACGACTCGACGCCGGAGCACGATCTGACGTACTCTGACGTCTTCCTCATCCCCGGACGTTCCAGCGTCGGCAGCAGGCTCAATGTTTCGCTGGCGCCGTCGGACGGCACCGGCATGTCCATTCCTATCGTCTCGTCCAACATGAACTCTGTCACTGGCCCGCGACTTGCCGCGACGCTGGCTCGTCGCGGCGGACTGGGCGTTCTGCCTCAGGACCTCCACCTGCAAGACCTGGACACCGCCATCCGGTGGGTCAAAGACCAACCCGTCGCGTTCGACACCCCGATCGTCCTCGGCC
>JBDSDO010000033.1:0-3645 GCA_039920505.1 Terrimesophilobacter sp. | reverse complement strand
GCGATCATCCTCCGCGATGGGCAATGTTGCGCACCGGGCTGCGGGATGCCCGGCGCCCTATGCGAGATCCACCATGTCGAGCCCGCCGCCACCGGCGGTCCCACGCATACCGATAACGGGATGGTGTTGTGCTGGTTCCACCACCGCACCCTGGACAGCTCCGGCTGGGCATTCCGAATGCGAAACGGACTACCCGAAGTGAAATACCCACCCTGGCTCGACCCCACCGGCACCTGGTACCCCACCGGACGATCCGCCACCCTCCGACGAACCAAGCCAGACCGCAAACGACAACGGCAAACAAGCTGAAGATTGTCAGTCGTAACGCGGGGTCGTGCTAAGCGGTGACTATCGGCTGACCGGCTCCGCACCGCCGAGCAGCGCAAGTTCGTGCCGGCGCGGGGTCCCTTCCCAATCGCCGGTCGTGAGGCAGGCATACGCGCCCACGGTTACCGCAGTCGTCAGCCGCGTCGGCACATCCTCGCCCAACAGCAGGTCGGCGAGGTAGCCGGCGACGAATGCGTCGCCGGCACCGACGGTGTCGATCGCCGGAACCTTAATGGCTGCTCGTTCGTAGTCGACCCCGTCAGCGACGGCCACCGCCCCGCGCGCCCCGAGCTTCACTATCGCTTGCCCTGCACCGGCATCCACCAACCGATGTGCAAGCTCAAGCGGCGTATCGGCCGCACCGACCGCGATCGCAGCCTCGTCATCGCCGGCGAACACAATGTCTGCCAGCGGGATGAGGCGCAGGTACGCCTTGCGGGCAGTCTCGCGCGACCACAGCTTCCCGCGGAAGTTGAGGTCGAACGACACGATCGTGCCGGCTTCCTTCGCGACGCGGATCGCCTCATCGACCGTGTCGGACATGGTTTCGGACAGGGCGGGCGAGATACCCGTCACGTGCAGCAGGGCGGCGTTCCGGATCAGGTCAGGATCGACCTCATCAGTGCGAAGTCGCGAGCCGGCGTTGTCCTTCCGGTAGTACCAAACGTGCGTGTCGACGCTGGTGCGGTATTCCTTGACCATGAGTGCGGTGGGCGCTTCGGGATCTCGAGGCGCGACCACGCGCACTCCTTCCGCACCGATTTCCCGCACGACGAGGTCGCCCAGGGAATCGGCGCCGACTTTGCCGATCCAGGTGACCGGGGTACCGAGCCGGCTCAGCGCGATCGCCATGTTGCTTTCGGAGCCGCCGATACCCAGGTTCATGGTGCGGGTGTGCTGCAGTGGCCCGAAGGACGTGGATGCGACGAGCGCCATGGTCTCGCCCAGGGTTACGACTCCGGCACCGCGCGCAGCGGATGTCATCGGATCGCCTTGCGGACGATCTCGACCGCGAGCTTGGTGCGTTCGGCCAGCTCGTGCAGCGACCCACCCTTGAGTGCATCCCCGATGAGCGGCCCTCCAAGGCTCACCGCTGTGGCTCCGGCGTGCAGCCAGTCGGGGATGTCGTCGAGGCCGACCCCGCCGGACGGCACGAACTTGAGGTCAGGGAACGGGCCGCGCAGGTGCGACCCGTACTTTGCGCCGACGGTTTGGGCCGGGAAGACCTTTACCGCGGTGGCGCCGGCGTGCCACGCGGAGTGGAGTTCGGTCGGGGTGAGGCCGCCCGGAAAGACCGGAAGCCGGTGCTTCAACGCGAGGGCGATGATCTCCAGATTGATGACAGGGGTGACCAAGTACTTGGCACCCGCGTCGATCGCGCGCTGGGCATCCGCCACAGTAGTGATCGTCCCGACGCCGATTTCCAGCTGGTCCCCGACCTGATCGATCAGCGAAGGAAGGTGGTCGATCGTCTGGGGAGTGCTCAGAGTGAGTTCAACGCAGCGTACGCCGTTCTGTCCGAGTACCTCGACCACCGCGTCGTAATCGTCTGCCTGCTTCGCGCGGAGCACCGCGATCAACGGTGTTTCCAGCAGCACTGGTGATGGTTCGGTTCGAACGGTGTCGGTCATGGTGTGGTCTCCTTGGGGGATGGGTGCCGCGCGACGGAGGTCGAGTGACGTACAACGAGGTGGGTGGGAACGTGGGCGGTGCGGCTATCGGCGGTGCCCAGGATCGCGGCAGCGGCCAATGCGCCGAGCGCTCGGGGCGAACTGTCCACAGTGGTGAGGCTCGGCCAGGCGAGGCCGTCGGGAAGGGAGTCGTCGCATCCGACGACACTGATCTGGCCGGGAACGTCGATGCCTGCGTTACGGAGCCCGCACAGTAGTCCGAGGGCGATCTCGTCATTGAAGGCGACGACGCTCGTCGCCGACGCCGGGTCGAGGCCGGATGCTGCGCGCCATCCCGCGGCGAAGTCCGGCTTGTCGGTGTTGACGACGGCCAGTCGCATCCCGAATGAGCGACATGCTCGGTCCAGAATCAACCGCTTTTGCTGACCCGACCACGAGCGGACTGGCCCATCCAGGTAGACCAGGCTGGTGTGGCCGAGTGAGTGAAGGTGACGCACTGCGTCGGAGAAACCTCGGTCGATGTCCACCAGTACCTGGTGCAGCAACTGCGGGAGGGACGTTTCAACCGCAAGTGCGCGGTTGGCGAGCACGACAGGCACACGTGCGGCGGCGGCGACGATGTCGTCGTCGGCGAGGCGGCTGGAGGCGAGAACGACGGCGTCGACTTGGCTTGTCATCCGGTGCACGATTGCCAGCTCCCGCACTGGGTCCTCACGGGAATCGCCAACCAGAATTCCGATGTCGTGGGTGTCGAGCACCGCCTCGAGCTCGGCGAGAAACGACGAGTAAAACGGGTTTGTCACGTCGGGAAGGATCACTCCCACGTTGCCGGTCGAGCCCGTCACGAGGCTGCGCGCGAGTCGGCTCACGGTGAAGTCGAGCGCGGAGGCGGCGTCAAGTACTCGATTCCTGGTCGGTTCGATAACCGAGGGTGATCCGCTGAGCGCCCGGGATGCAGTGGCGACCGACACGCCGGCCGCAGCGGCCACTTGCCGAATCGTCGTCATGTCACCCCAGGGCCTCGGCCTTTCAATGAAACCGGTTACATTACAATACCAGACCCGATGATCTCTGCGTGCGCGGCATGGGGCGTCCCGCCCTCTGGCGACGCGAATCGGAGCAGATACCCGTCGGGGTCTTGGACAAGGAACTGTGACACGCTGACCACGGTCTCACCCGTGTGGTACGTTTTGTGCTCTCAATAACAGCCATCGATGACTCATCTCTGTTCAGAACCGACGTAGGTCGGGTATGGGGAGGTCTGCCATTGAATCCTCAACGTGGTGCACAAGCACAAGGCTGGTCGTCAGGTGGCGTTGCATGGCATCAGCAGCTTCGTCAGGCGATCGGCCGAGGATAGCGCGGGCGATTTCCTCGTGTTGTGTTTGTTCCTGTCCCACCAGTCCATGTGCTTCCCGATAATCGCGCACTGCCACCATAACGGTCATCAGTTCTGCTCGAATTGAATCGATCATCAAGCTCAATATGTGATTATTGGTCGCGCTAGCGATGTCTGCGTGGAATTCGGTATCCAATTTCGGATATAACTCGGTGTCGTGCTGCGACGTCGCCATTCGATTGTTGGTCGCATGGATTCTGCGGATGGCGGTGTCATCGGCGCGCTCGGCGGCCAGCCGTGCCGCTTGGATCTCAAGAGGAATACGAACTTCCATAAGCGCCGACATCG
>JBDSDO010000032.1:0-13280 GCA_039920505.1 Terrimesophilobacter sp. | reverse complement strand
CTGGCACCGGGAGGGATCACCGCGGTGCTCGACAGTGTCGGCGCTCAGGTCGTCGAATTGGCATTGGCGATGGGAACCCCGGCGTCCAGGATCAACTCGGTGGCTGTCGATGACGGCGCGGCGACCTACGGCATCTCCACGGTCGGTGGCGGTGGCAAAACGGCTGCCGAACTCGCCCTGCTGGCTGCACTGGCCGCGTCGGGCAAGCTGGTGCTTCCGATACGGGCGACGTTCCCGTTCGCGCAGGTGCAAGCCGCCTACGAGGAACTGGACCACGGCCATGGATTGGGCAAGATCGTGCTTGTACCGTGAGACTTGACCGTGTCGCGCTCGATCAACCATTCCTCGAGCACGCCGGAGCCGAACCAACAGTCGTGAGAGCATAGTCGGATGCCACCGGCCACGCCTCCCCTGGTGGACGCCGCGGACATCCTCCGCCTCGTCGGGGAGACCTCCTTCGAACGCGGCCGCGCCTACGCCAGAAACGGTGCGGTGGCCCAGTTCGTGTGGGATCCAGACACCTCCCGACTCACCGGGGTCGTGCAGGGCAGCAGTGCCGTGCCCTACCGCTGTCGGATCGACCTGGTCGCGGGGCCCGGCGGACTGCACCGGCCGAGTATGAGCGTGTGCAGTTGCCCGATGGATTACGACTGCAAGCACGTCGCGGCCACGTTGCTCGCCGCCAACGCCGCGAACGTGCGTGCGGCGATGCCGCAGTCCGCATCCGGGCGTCGCAACGATTGGAAGTCTGCGTTGACCCCGCTCGCCGTCGACTACGACGATGCGGCACCGGACGAGCACCAGGCGTCTCCGATGGGGCTGCAGTTCGAGTTGCGGACCCAGTCGCGAACGGCGCAGGGTCTTTGGCGGCTCGGCGTACGCCCCGTGCTGCGCAACGATAAGGGTCACTGGGTCAAGGCGAACATGACCTGGAACACGATCGCGTACCAGTCTTCTCGGCGCAGCCTCGACCCGGAGCAGTTGCGCTGGTTCTGCCAGCTCGCGGCTCTTCACAGGGCGAGTGGGCAGTTGTACTTCGGTTACGACAACGACTGGCTTTACCTGAACGACTTTGCCAGCCCCCTGCTCTGGCAACTGGTTGCCGAGGCAAAGACCCTGGGCATCCGCTTCGTCGGAACGAAAGCGAACATCGAGGTTGTCGTCGCCCAGCGGGCGGAGTTGGCGCTGGATGCACGTGCGCGCGGCGGCGGAATCACCGTCACGACGACCCTCACCGTCGACGGGCAACAGCACTCGCCGCTGTCTGCTGGTGCCATCGGCGACCACGGCGTATATGCCGTCCAGCAGGACGTCAGCACGGTGATCACTCTTGCCCCTACCGCGCATCCGCTGGCCGAAGCTCAGCGCTTTTTGCTGGGTCGGACCGCCACGCTGTCGATTCCCGCCGCCGAGACGCAGGAGTTCCTTGATCTCTCGCCGCACCTGCGCCAGACCATCCAGCTGACCAGCTCGGACAATTCAGTGCTCTTCCCGCAGGTGCTCCCCCCGGTGCTCGTGCTGCGGGCTTCCTTCGAACCAGGACACGAACTGCGGCTGGCCTTCAGCTGGGAACAGCGCTCGTACCGCGATCGGCCAGCCGAGGCGATGCTGCTGGCGACCGCCGGCGCGGTGATGCACCCCTGGCAGCCGCAGGACATGACACTGCGGGACATTGACGCCGCCGAATTCACTGAACACATCCTCCCGAAGCTTTCGGCGTTGGAGGGCATCCGCGTGGAGATCATCGGAACCAGACCGGACTACCACGAGCTCACCGCCGCACCGGAGTTCACCATCACCACCGTGGAGACCGACCAGCGGGACTGGTTCGACCTCGGCGTGCTCGTGTCCATGGATGACCACACGATCCCGTTCGACAACATCTTCCGCGCGCTTGTCGCCGGACACGACAAGCTGCTCCTCATCGACGGCAGCTACTTGTCGCTGGTGCAACCGGCGTTCGAGAAACTACGGCAACTGATCGAGGAGGCCAAGTCTCTGCAGGAATGGGAGACCGGCCTGCGCATCAGCCGATATCAGTCGGATCTCTGGGAAGAGCTCGAGGAACTCGCCGACAACACCGTGCAAGCCACGGCGTGGCGAAACAGTGTCACCGCCCTGACGGAATTGGCCAGTGTCGAACCGACGGAACCGCCGAACAGCCTCACGGCGAGCCTGCGCCCCTACCAGTTGGACGGATTCAACTGGTTGGCGTTTCTCTGGCGGCACCAGCTCGGTGGCATTCTGGCCGACGACATGGGGCTCGGTAAGACCCTGCAGGCCCTCGCTCTGATTCTGCACGCACGCGACTCGTCGGCCGGCGGCGGTGGGCCGTTCCTCGTCGTAGCGCCCACTTCGGTGGTCTCCAACTGGCTCGACGAAGCACGCCGGTTCACGCCGACTCTGCGCGTCGCCGGAATCTTCGGCACCGCCGCCGCGCGCGGAACGGACCTTTCGGCGGAACTCGCGGGCGCGGATGTCGTCGTCACCTCCTACACCTTGTTCCGGCTCGACTTCGACGAGTACCGAGCTCACGATTGGGCCGGACTCATCCTCGACGAGGCGCAGTTCGTCAAGAACAAGGCATCGGCCATCCACCGCTGCGCCAGGGACCTGGCTGCACCGTTCAAGCTCGCCATCACCGGCACTCCGATGGAAAACAACCTGATGGAGCTGTGGGCACTGTTCGCCGTCGTCGCGCCGGGGCTGTTCCCCTCCGCGCGCCGGTTCGCCGAGCAGTACCAGCGGCCGATCGAAAAGGGAGACGATGCCGGCACACGAGCACAGCGGCTGAACAGGCTGCGACGTCGCATCCGTCCGCTGATGATGCGGCGCACCAAGGACATCGTCGCCGCAGAACTGCCCGCCAAACAGGAGCAGGTGCTTCGGGTCGAATTGGGTCCGCGACACCGAAAGCTCTACGACACCTTCCTGCAGCGCGAACGGCAGAAACTCCTCGGTCTGATCGAGGACCTGGATCGGAACAGGTTCATCGTCTTCCGGTCGTTGACACTGTTGCGGATGCTGAGTCTTGACGCGTCCCTCGTCGACGACGGTTACGCAGGCGTGCCGTCGGCGAAGCTCGATGCGCTGTTCGACCAGCTCGAGGACGTCGTGGCGGAGGGCCACCGCGTGCTCATCTTCAGCCAGTTCACCTCGTTCTTGAAGAAGGCGGCAGCACGGCTGGAGAGCCTCGGCGTCGACTACTGCTACCTGGACGGTTCCACGCGCCGACGGGGCGAGGTGATCGACCGGTTCCGCGACGGCGCCGCCCCGGCGTTCCTGATCAGCCTGAAGGCGGGCGGCTTCGGTCTGAACCTCACCGAGGCGGACTACGTCTTCCTCCTAGACCCGTGGTGGAACCCGGCCACCGAGACTCAGGCGATCGATCGGACACACCGGATCGGGCAGTCCAAGAATGTGATGGTGTACCGGATCGTGGCCACCGGCACGATCGAGGAGAAGGTGATGGCGTTGCGCGATCGGAAGGCGAAGCTGTTCACCTCGGTGATGGACGACGACGGGATCTTCGCCTCGGCGCTCACCGCCGACGACATCCGAGGGCTGCTGGAAGCTTAAGCGAACAGTGCCGAGATCTCGGCAACGTCCGCGTCGGAGGGCTTCCAGCTGGTTGCGGACTGTGCGTTCTGCACGATCTGTTCGGGCTTGGTGGCACCGGCGATCACACTGGTCAACCCCGGTTGGGCGAGCAACCACGCGAAGGTCGCCTCGAGCATCGTGATGCCACGTCGGGCGCAGAACCGCTCGTACGCCTCGATGGTGTCCCACGGCGCATTCTCCTGAAGGTGCGAGCGGGTGCGCATGATTCGGCTCTGGGCAGGGCCGCCGTTCCGGCTGAACTTGCCGGTGAACAGCCCGTTGTACAGCGGGAACCACGGCAGGAAGCCGAGTCCGAACGCGTTGACCGCGGGCAAGACTTCCTTTTCCGCGTCCCGCACGAGCAGGCTGTATTCGTTTTGCGCGGAGATGAATTTCGGATGCCCGTGCAGTTGCGCGGTGAGATCCGCTTCCGCAACCTGCCAGCCTGCGAAGTTCGAGCTGCCGATGTAACGGATCTTGCCCTCGGTGATGAGTTCGTCGAGAGCCGCCAAGGTCTCCTCGATCGGTGTCACCCCGTCCGGTTCGTGGAGTTGATACAGGTCGATCCAGTCGGTCTGCAAGCGCCTCAATGACGCCTCGACAGCGAGCCTGATGTAGCGCCGCGACGCGCGGGCGCCCCAGTCTGGACCGTTTGCGCCTGCCATGTTCATGCCGAATTTGGTGGCGAGCACGACCTTATCGCGTCTCCCCTTCAGGGAATGGCCCATCAGCGTCTCGCTGAGGCCGCGCTCTTTGCCGTAAATGTCGGCACCGTCGAAGAAGGTCACTCCCGCGTCGATCGCGGCGTGGATGACGGCGTCCGTGCCGGCCTGAGACTCACTGGCGGTTCCTTCCCGCCCGAAGTTGTTGCAGCCCAGCCCGATCGTGGAGACCACGAGTCCTGATTTCCCGAGAGCGCGGTATTCGATTTCTGACATGCGTCAAGCCTAGGGCCGGTGCCCGGCGCGTCGTCCTCTCCCCCACAGGCGCCGCCGCCGACCGGTTCCCACGGACCGGCCACGAACGCCGAACAGTGCCGGTGCGCGGACCTACAGTGTCGCCATGATCACGATTCCCGAACTCCCGAGCGACCACCTCCTGCGCATGCACAGCCCGATCGGGCGCATCGAACTGCTCAGCGACGGCACCGCCATCACCTCGTTGGCCATCGAAACCGATGGCGTCCTGCCCCACGATCACCTGCCGCAGACCTTGGACAGATTGCTGGTGAAAACCGCCAGGCAACTCGGCGAATACTTCTCCGGCACCCGGCACCGGTTCTCGGTTCCGGTCCGGGCGGCCGGTACCGCGTTCCAGAAATCGGTGTGGGCGAAACTGGGCGAACTGCGCTGGGGAGACGTGACCTCGTACGGCGCGCTCGGCACTGCAACGGGACACCCGGCGGCCGGGAGGGCTGTTGGTGGAGCGATCCGGGCAAACCCGGTCCCGATTCTGGTGCCCTGCCATCGGGTGCTCGCCTCAGGAGGGAAGATCACCGGGTACAGCCGGGGACAGGGCGTGAGCACCAAGGCCTGGTTGCTCGACCACGAGGGGATCATCCACAGCACCAGGACTCCGCAGCTTCACACCACCAGTTCCACCTCGCCTGCCACTGGCCTGCACAGGGTGATGCCCGCGTCTGCCGCCCAGGAGACCAACGAGCCCGCATCGGCGTGATCGATCCCCGCGCTCAGCAGGGCACGCACAAAGGCGCCTTTGCCCTTTTTGTTGAAGTGGTTGAGTGCCCGGCGGCGCCCTCGATCGTCCTCGGAAACGACCCGGAGGAACAGGCTGCGCTCCGGCGGAGCCGGTCCCAGCCGCACGTAGGCCTCGGAACGGGCATCGAGAATCAGGCCCGGCTGGGCCGCCAGGGCGGCAGCGATCGGCGCACTCCACAGGTGGCGCAGCGCTAGTCCAGGAAGCCGGGAGTTGGACGAGAGACGGTACGCGGGGATCGGGTCATCCGCCCGCAACAGACCGAACAGCGCGGAGTGGATGACGAGGTGCTCGGCCGCAAACTGCCGCGCTTCCGGCGACAGGGTCGCGGCGTCCAGTGCCTCGTACAGCACCCCGGTGTAGCGGTCCAGGGCGCCGATCACCGGAGAGCGCGCGACCCTGCGGTTGCGCACCAACTCGTCATGCTGGTGGGGTCCGAGTTTCAGGGCGTGGCCCATTTCGGTGAAATCCTTGGCCAGCGACGAGAGGCTCTTCAGCGCCTGCCTGCGTGGCGCAGACAGCGACCGGTAGCCGAGGTCGGCGAGCCGGAGCCTGGTGTCCGGGCTGCCGCCGTCCCGCTTCGATTCCGACGGCGGAAGAAGAATCAGCACTGGTGCCGGACTACCGCCCTGAGACCAGCTCGGCGTTCCTTGCCACGATCGTCACCGTGTTGTTCTCCACCGAAAGGAATCCGTCTTCGGCGTTGGCTACGATCTTGTGCCCGCCCAGTTCGGTCACGCGCACCTCTCCGGCTCCGAGGATCGCGAGCAGGGGTTCGTGGCCGGGAAGAATCCCGATCTCGCCCTCCGTGGTACGGGCAACGACCATGGATGCCGTGCCGGACCAGACTTCCTCCGCGGCGGAAACCAGACTGACGGTGAGTTCGGCCATCTAGCCGTTCTCCTTCTGGATCTGCGCCCACTTGCGGTCGACATCGTCGAGGTCGCCGACGTTGAAGAACGCCTGCTCGGCGACGGAGTCGTAGTCGCCGTCGGCGATTTTCGAGAAGGACTCGATCGTGGCTTTCAACGGAACCGTTGAGCCTTCCACGCCGGTGAACTTCTTCGCCATATAGGTGTTCTGCGAAAGGAATTGCTGGATGCGCCGGGCGCGAGACACGGTGACCTTGTCCTCTTCCGACAACTCGTCGACACCGAGGATCGCGATGATCTCCTGGAGCTCCTTGTTCTTCTGCAGGATCGCCTTGACCCGGATCGCCGTGTTGTAGTGGTCGGCGCCCAGGTAGCGGGGGTCCAGGATACGGCTGGTCGAGGTCAGCGGGTCGACGGCCGGGTAGAGACCGCGAGAAGCGATCTCACGGCTGAGCTCGGTGGTGGCATCCAGGTGCGCGAAGGTGGTCGCCGGAGCCGGGTCGGTGTAGTCGTCGGCCGGCACGTAGATGGCCTGCAACGAGGTGATCGAGTGGCCTCGGGTGGAGGTGATGCGCTCCTGCAGGATGCCCATCTCGTCCGCGAGGTTCGGCTGGTAGCCGACGGCGGACGGCATGCGCCCGAGCAGCGTCGACACCTCGGAGCCGGCCTGCGTGAACCGGAAGATGTTGTCGATGAACAGCAGCACGTCCTGCTTCTGCACGTCGCGGAAGTACTCGGCCATGGTCAGCGCCGACAGCGCCACGCGAAGACGCGTCCCCGGCGGCTCGTCCATCTGGCCGAAAACTAGCGCCGTCTTGTCGAAGACGCCGGCCTCTTCCATCTCACCGATGAGGTCATTGCCCTCACGGGTGCGCTCGCCGACACCGGCGAACACGGAGACACCACCGTGGTCCTGCGCGACGCGCTGAATCATTTCCTGGATCAGAACGGTCTTCCCGACACCGGCGCCACCGAACAGCCCAATCTTGCCGCCCTGCACATACGGGGTGAGCAGGTCGATGACCTTAATACCGGTCTCGAACAGTTCGGTCTTGGACTCGAGCTGGTCAAACGCCGGCGGCTCGCGGTGAATCGGCCAGCGCTCGGTGATCTCGATTTTCTCGCCAGGCTTCGCGTTCAGGATGTCGCCGATCACGTTGAACACGCGGCCCTTGGTGACGTCGCCGACGGGGACCGAGATCGGTGCGCCGGTGTCACGCACCTCTTGCCCGCGCACCAGGCCGTCTGTGGGGTTCAAGCCGATCGCGCGGACCAGGTCGTCGCCGAGGTGCTGGGCGACCTCCATCGTGATCTCGTGCGACTCGTCGCCGATCGTGATCGTCGTCTTCAGCGCGTTGTAGATCCCCGGAATGGAATCGTGCGGGAACTCGATGTCGACGACCGGGCCGTTGACGCGGGCGATGCGGCCAACGCCGTTGGGCTTCTCTAGTGTCGTCGAAGCAGTGGCTGTTTCGGTCATAGCGTGCCTATCTCTCCTGTATTACTTTTTGACCGAGAGGGCGTCAGCGCCGCCCACGATCTCGGAAATCTGTTGGGTGATTTCGGACTGGCGGGCGTTGTTCGCCAGTCTTGTGTAGTCGCGGATCAACTTGTCCGCGTTGTCGCTGGCGGACTTCATGGCCTTCTGCGTCGCGGCGAACTTGGAAGCCGCGGACTGCAGCATCGCGTTGAAGATGCGGCTTTCGATGTACACCGGAAGCAGCGCATCCAGCACGTCGCCGACCTCCGGCTCGAACGCGTACAGCGGGAATACCTCGTTCCCCGACGGAGGTTCGACGCCTTCGACTACCTCCAGCGGCAGCAACCTGACAACCTCGGGAACCTGCGTGAGCATGCTGACCAGTCGGTTGTAGACGATGTGGATCTCGTCAACCCCGCCCTCGGATGCCGGGGTGAGGAACGCCGCTACCAGGGCTTCGCCAATCTCCCGCGCAGTTTCCACGGTGGGGGTGTCAGTGCTTCCGACCCAGGTCTGCACGGCGGCGCGCTTGCGGAACGAGAAGTATCCGACGGCTTTGCGGCCGACCAGGTAATAGACGACGTCCTTGCCTTGGCTGCGCAGCAGCGCAGCCAGTTCTTCGGCGGCTCGCAGCACATTCGAGTTGAACGCCCCGGCCAAGCCCCGGTCGGAGGCGAAGATCAGCACGGCGGCGCGCTCGACCTTCTCGGGCTCCGTGGTCAGCACGTGGTCGATATTCGAGAAGGTGGCGACAGCCGATACAGCGCGTGTGACGGCGCGCGAGTACGGACCAGACGCCTCGACCCGCGCTCTCGCTTTCTGAATACGCGAGGCGGAGATCAGCTCCATGGCCCGCGTGATCTTCTTGGTCGTCTGGGCAGATTTGATCTTCTGCCGGTAGACCCGAAGCTGCGCTCCCATGTTTCCCTCCCTTGTTCCCTTGTGTCGAGATCAGCGCTTCTGGCGGACGATCTTTTCCTGGTTCACGTCTTCTTCCGGCAGTTCCTCGAAAACCTCTTTGCCGACCGAGGCAAGCGTCTTGCCATCACCGGTCTGGAACTCGAGCTTGAACTTGTCGATTTGCGCGTCGAGTTCTGCCACTGTGGCGTCGTCGAGCACGTTCGTCTCACGAAGCGTGGTGAGCACCTCGGTGTGACGGCCGAGGAAGTCCAGCAGTTCGTGTTCGAACCGCAGGATGTCTTCGACCGGGACCTCGTCGAGCTTGCCGTTGGTGCCGGCCCAGATCGACACAACCTGGTCCTCGATCGGATACGGCGAGTACTGCGGCTGCTTGAGCAGCTCGGTGAGCCGGGCACCGCGGGCGAGCTGGCGGCGGCTCGCCGCATCCAGGTCGGAGGCGAACATCGCGAACGCCTCGAGGGCCCGATACTGCGCCAACTCGATCTTCAGCGTTCCGGAAACCTTCTTGATCGACTTCACCTGGGCGTCGCCGCCGACGCGGGACACCGAAACGCCGACGTCGACCGCCGGCCTCTGGTTCGCGTTGAACAGGTCCGACTGCAGGAAGATCTGGCCGTCGGTGATGGAGATCACGTTGGTGGGGATGTAGGCCGAAATATCGTTGGCTTTCGTCTCGATGATGGGCAGACCGGTCATCGATCCCGCACCGAGCTCATCGGACAGCTTGGCGCAACGCTCCAGCAGCCGGGAGTGCAAGTAGAACACGTCGCCGGGGTACGCTTCGCGCCCCGGTGGACGACGCAGCAGCAGCGACACGGCGCGATACGCCTCGGCTTGCTTCGACAGGTCGTCGAACACGATGAGCACGTGCTTGCCGGCGTACATCCAGTGCTGGCCAATCGCCGATCCGGTGTACGGCGCCAGGTATTTGAAGCCGGCGGAGTCGGAGGCCGGCGACGCGACGATCGTCGTGTATTCCATGGCACCAGCGTCTTCGAGGGCACCCTTGATACCCGCGATGGTCGAACCCTTCTGACCGATCGCCACGTAGATGAAGCGCACCTGTTTGTTGGAGTCGCCGGATTCCCAGTTGGCCTTCTGGTTGATGATGGTGTCTACCGCGATGGCCGTCTTACCGGTCTGACGGTCGCCGATGATGAGCTGTCGTTGTCCGCGGCCGATCGGGATCATCGCGTCGATGGCCTTGATGCCGGTCTGCATCGGCTCCTTGACGCTCTGACGTTGCATGACGCCGGGCGCCTGCAGTTCCAGAGCGCGCCGGGCCTCTGGTTCGATCACGCCAAGACCGTCCAGCGGGTTGCCCAGCGGGTCGACGACCCGACCGAGGTAGTTGTCGCCGACCGGTACCGAGAGCACCTCGCCGGTGCGGGCGACTTCGAGGCCTTCGACGATGCCGCCGAACTCGCCGAGCACGACGACGCCGATTTCGCTCTCATCGAGGCTGAGCGCGAGGCCGAGTGTGCCGTCGCCGAACCGGATGAGTTCGTTCGCCATGACACCCGGGAGACCTTCGACGTGCGCGATGCCGTCTGCGGCGTCGACAACGTAGCCGACCTCGGCGGTGGCGGTTTTGCTCGGCCGATACGACTTAACGAAGTCCTTGAGCGCGTCGCGGATCTCGTCCGGGCTGATCGTTACTTCTGCCATTTCTTCCCTATCTTCGCGGGACCGTTCCGTCCCGAATCCTATGGATCACACGAGCGCCTCTCGGCTCCCGCTAACTTGCGAGCTGCAACCTGAGGTCTTGGAGCCTCGTGAGTACGCTTCCGTCGATGATGTCATCGCCGATTTGAACCTTGACGCCGCCGAGCACCGCGGCATCCACTACCTGATTGACCATTAGCTCGCGCCCGTAACTTTGGGAGAGTCTCGACCGTAGCCGCTCCAGCTGGGCGGGAGCCAACGGGGCGGCGGTGGTGATCGTCGCAACGTGCATGTTCGCTTGATCCGCGACGATTGCAGCCGCCTGGGCCAACGACGGACCGATCCGACGGCCGCGCGGTTGCCGCACGAGATGGCGCACGATCGCGACGGTTTGCTCGGAGACCTTGCCAGTCAACAGCGTCTCGACCAGGGCAACCTTCGCATCCGAGTCACCCAGTCTGCTGCCGACGGCCAGTTCCAGTTCCGAGTCGGTGGACACGGCGGCGCTGAACGCGAACAGCTCGCTTTCGATATCGGTGCCGCTGCCTGCAGACTCCGCGACCGAGCGCAACCCGAGCTCTTCGATCCCGCCAAGCAGGTCGGCGGGCTTAGACCAGCGACTCGCGGCGACCGTCGCGAGCAACCCGGTCACCGCTGGGCCGAGTCGAGGGCCGAACACCGTGGTGACGACTGCCTTCTTCTCGTCAGCCTCGGTGGACGGATCCGCGAGAAGTTGACGCAGCTGCTTCGATTCGCCGATGACCCGAGCGGCGGCGAAAAGTTCCTCGCCGATCCGCAACCCGTCCCCCGCGAGGTCGACGTCGCCGCCGAGCGCGGTGAGCGCCAATCGCGATGCGGCTAATGCCTGCCTGGTTGCGGAGCCCATGGGTTACTTGCCCTGCTTTGCGGCGACGCTGTGCGAGCCTGAAGTGGTGCTTTCGGACGCTTCGAGGTCCGCGAGGAACCGGTCAACGATGGCCGCGGCCTTCGCATCGTCGGTGAGAGTCTCTCCGATGACCCCGGAGGCGAGGTCGATGGCCAGCGAGCCCACTTCGGCCCGCAAGCTGACCAGCGCGCCCTGCCGCTCGGCTTCGATCTGGGCCTGAGCCTGAGCAGTGACACGGGCCGCTTCGGCCTGAGCCTGCTCGCGGAACTCGGCAAGAATCTGAGCGCCGTCGGCGCGGGCGGTCTCACGGATCTTCGCAGCCTCGGCGCGAGCGTCGGCCAGTTGTGCCGTGTACTCGGCCAGTGCCGCGTCGGCTTCAGCCTTCGCGCTGTCCGCCTTCGCGATATTGCCCTCGATGGCTTCCGCCCGGGCATCCAACAGCTCTCGGAACCGCGGCACGCCGATCTTCCAAAAGAAGAACAGGATGATGAGGAAGCACAGGGTCGCGTAAATGAGGTCGGCTGGAGCCGGAATAAGCGGGTTGTGGTCAGCCTCGGCTGCCGCAACTATTGCGTGAAGCATGGTGACTCCTCAGTCTCCCCGGATTGATTCAGATGATGACGGAACGCGATTTATCTCATGAAGAAGAATGTTGCGATTCCGATGAACGCCAGGGCCTCCGTAAAGGCGATACCGATGTACATGAGCACCTGGAGTTTTCCAGCGAGCTCAGGTTGACGCGCAACGCCCTCGACGGTCTTGCCGACGACGATGCCGATACCGATACCGGGGCCGATGGCGGCAAGGCCATAACCGACGGTTCCGATGTTTCCACCGATTTCGGCGAGAGTTGATACGTCCACGCGAGTTTCCTTCCGTGATGATGAATCAAGCGGCTGCTTGACCCAGTTAGTGTTCGTCAATCAGCGCGAGCTGAATGTAGACAGTGGTGAGTATGGCGAAGATATATGCCTGCAACAGGATGATCAGGAGTTCGAAAACGGTGAATGCGAAGCCGAAGGCGAAGGTGCCGATACCGAACAGTTTGAAAATGCCCGGAGAGTCAAGCAAGAACCACTGCGTTGCGGTGAAAAACAGCACCAGCAGGAGATGGCCGACGATCATGTTCATCATGAGTCGGAGCGTCAGGGTGACCGGTCGAATAATGAAGGTCGAGATGAACTCGAGTGGGGTGATGAGGAAGTAAAGGGGCCATGGGACGCCCGCCGGGAACAACGAGTTCCGCACGAATCCCGACGGAGACTTCTTCACGCCGGCATAGACGAAGGCGATATATGCGATGACCGCGAACAGCAGAGGAACACCGATCACGGAGGTCCCTGCGACGTTGAGGCCCGGAATGACGCCGGCAAGGTTCATGGCGAGAATAGTGAAGAACACCGTGGCGATCAGGGGGAAGAACCGTCGGCCGTCTTTCTTGCCGAGCAGGTCTTCGACGATGCTGACCCGCACGAAGTCAAGCGCCATCTCGACGCCGCTCTGGAACCGCGTCGGGACGACCTTCATCGCCCGGGTGCCGAGCCAGAAGATAAGCACGATGGCGATAACTGCCAGGAACCGGATGATCATGATCCGGTTGATCTCGAACGGCGTGCCTGCGAAGAAGATCGCCGGTGGGTAGAACTCCCCGATTGACGGCCCGACAAACGGCGGAACGTCGTCTGCGGTCTGGATGAACAAACCTACGGCGTTCGCTAGCAGCGCTTTCTCCAGGTGCTATCCAGACGTGGTTTTACACGGCGACGAAAAGGTGGGGGATGACTCTTCGACGATCCTACCAAGACTTTGGGAGCCTGCCGAATCCACGACGGCGACTCAGTGCTGGGAGAGTTCCGGGTCTTCGGGCTGTTCCGGAAGCTCAGTTTCGACGTACGGGACCCGTGAGGCGGCGGCGACAATGACGTCGACGGCGAGCGTGCCCACCACGGCGGCGACGATGGTGATGAACAGCACTGTCGGCTGGATCCAAGGCTGGTCCTTCAGCGCGAACGCGAGCACTAGGAACAGCACGAACTTGAGCAACCAGGCACCCATGACAATGGCGAAAAACGCGCCGATGTCGAACCGGCGGGCGAAGAGGATGCTCGCGGCGGTGATACCGAGGAACACCACGGCCATG
>JBDSDO010000031.1:0-15909 GCA_039920505.1 Terrimesophilobacter sp. | reverse complement strand
GGATGACCCGGGCCGCGCCGGGCGGCAGCGGCCACGACCACGGTGCCGCGGCGGGCAGCCACGTTGCGGGCGAGCGGATGCCGGGCCTGGCGACGAATGCCGAACTGGCGCAGTTGCGCTCGCTGACGGGCGTCGAGGCCGAGAAACTGTTCCTGAGGCTGATGATCGCGCACCACAATGGCGGCATCGAGATGGCGGAGGCGGTGCTTGAGCGCACCACCAACAAGACCGTCGCATCCCTGGCGCGCGGCATGGTGAAGGCGCAACAGAGTGAGGTCGACTACATGCAGGAGCTGCTGGCCAAACGCGGCGAATAACCTTGTGCCGCGGTATTCCTCGACGCGCCCGATACCGGCCCGACGCGCCCGCAACTTCGGGGGCCGGGAGGCGGCATTGGCCGCGGGGACGGTGGCAGCCCTCAGCGGGCACGCACCTGCTCGGTGTAGAGCCGGGCGTATTCGCCGCCGGCGGCAATGAGTTCGGCGTGCGTGCCGCGCTCTACGAGCCGGCCGGCGGCGATGACGAAGATGACGTCGGCATCCAGCACAGTGGAGAGTCGGTGCGCGATCGCGATGGTCGTGCGGCCGCGGGAGGCCGCATCCAGCGCTACCTGCACGATCCGCTCCGACACCGAGTCGAGCGCGCTGGTTGCTTCGTCCAGGATGAGCACCGCCGGGTCCTTCAGCAGCACGCGGGCGATAGCGATGCGCTGCTTTTCCCCGCCGGAGAGCCGGTAGCCCCGCTCCCCAACGATCGTGCCATAGCCGTCCGGGAATGAGACGATGGTGTCGTGGATGTTCGCGGCCCGGGCGGCCGCTTCGAGGTCCGCATCGGTCGCTTCTGGTTTGGCATAGCGCAGGTTCTCGGCGATCGTGGCGTGGAAGAGGTAGGTCTCCTGGCTGACGATGCCGATGTGGGACACCAGGCTGTCTTGCTCCAGTTCGCGCACATCGTCGCCGGCGAAGCGCACGATTCCAGAGGTGACCTCGTGGAAGCGCGGGATCAGGTAGGCGATGGTGGTCTTGCCCGCCCCGGAGGGTCCGACGAACGCGGCGAACTGGCCGGGTTTGATAGCAAACGAGACCTGCTTGAGCGTCGGCGGCGGTACGGCGCCGGCATCCGGGTAGGAAAAGACGACGTCGGCAAACTCGAGTCCGCCGAGCCGCGCCTCGTCGACCGGATGCGCGGCCGGCGCATCCACGATCGCCGGCTTCAGATCGAGGTACTCGAAGATCCGCGCGAACAGCGCCTGGGAAGTCTGCAGGTCGAGCGCAACGCGCATGAGCCCGAGCAGCGGGAACATGAGTCGCGCCTGCACTGTCGTGAAAGCGACAATCGTACCGGCGGTGACCGGCACATTGCCGAGGATCAGCCAGGCCGCGACGAGATAAACCACTGCCGGGATGATGGCCAGGAAGATCTGCACCAGCGCGAAAAACCACTGGCCGCTCATCTGCTGACGCACCTGCAGGTGGATCTGGTTGTCGTTCTCCGCGGCGTATCTGCCGACCTCGGTACCCTGCTGGTTGAAACTTTTCGCGAGCAGGATGCCCGACACCGACAGCGTCTCCTGCGTGATCGCGGTCATGTCGCTGAGTGACTCCTGCGTCTTGGTGGCGATGCGCGCCCGCACCCTACCGACGCGGCGCTGGGCCGCGACCAGGATCGGCATGAGGATCACGGCGACGACCGTGAGTTGCCAGGACAGCAGCAGCATGGCGACGAAGGCCGCGATCACCGTGACGGTGTTGCCCAGCACGCTGGAGACCGTGTTGGTGAGGACCCCGGCGACACCGCCCACGTCGTTCTGAAGCCGAGACTGGATGACCCCGGTCTTGGTGTGCGTGAAGAAGGCCAGTTCCATGCGTTGCAGGTGACGGAACAGCTTGACCCGAAGCGCCCCCATCACCTTGTTGCCGACCGTCGCGGTGAGCCAGGTCTGCCAGACGCCCAGCGCGGCCGAGGAGACGTAGATGAGCACCATGAGCGAGACGATCTCTACCAAGATCGGCACATCCGGATGCCCGGCCGGGGGGAACAGTCCGAGGTCGAACGCGCTCTTGGTGAGCAGTGGCGGCAACACCGACAGCCCGGCGCTGACCATCACGAGCACCGCAGTGAGGATCAGGGCGGCGCGATGCGGCACGAACAGCTCGCCGATGCGCCGCAACAGGTGCGAGACTCGCGGCGCGGCCTGGTTAATGGCGCGCTGCGCGTCCGCGTCCCCGCTGCTGATGCGGCCGCCGTGCCCGCCGCGCATCCCGCTCATCCCTTCATTATTCAGGACGTCACCCGTGTGCCGCCTTGGCCGGCACGACTGTTCCGGGCGAGGTTACTTGGAGGAGCCAGCGAGCAGCGCCGAGACGAAGTAGCGCTGGAACGCGAAGAACACGATCAGCGGGATGATCATCGACAAAAATGCGCCGGAGGACAGGATGTCGATGTTCGCCCCGAACTGCCGCAGCTGGGACTGGATGGCGACGGTCACCGGCTGCGAAGTGGCGTTGGTGAAGATCAGCGCGACGAGCATGTCGTTCCAGGTCCACAGGAACTGGAAGATCGCCAGGCTCGCGATCGCCGGCAGGCCGAGGGGCAGGATGATCCGGCTGAAGATGCGCCACTCGTTGGCCCCGTCGATGCGCGCGGCCTCGAGCATCTCCCCGGGCACCTGGGTGAAGAAGTTGCGCAGCAGAAAGATCGCGAACGGCAGCCCGTACGCGGTGTGGAAGATGATGACCCCCACGATCGAGCCAAACAACCCGATGCTGCCGTACAGCTTCGCGATCGGGATCAACGACACCTGCAACGGCACCGCCAGCAGCACGATCACCACGACGAGCAGCCAGTCCCGGCCGGGGAATTTGATCCACGCGAAGGCATACCCGGCGAGCGCCCCGATGACCACCACGAGCACTGTGGCAGGTAGTGTGATCGCGATCGTGTTGACGAACGAGCCCATGAACTGCGAGTTGCCGAGCAGATTCGCGTAGTTGTCGATCGTCAGTTCGGCCGGCTTCGTGAAGACCGTCCACCAGCCGGACTCGCTGTTGTCGGTGCTCGACCGCAAGGAGGCGAGGAAGAGTCCGACGGTCGGCACCAGCCAGAACACCGCCACGATGATGAGCACGATGTTGACGACGCCCTTGCCGAAGAAGTCCGCGATCCGCCCGCCCACGCCGCGCTTCGGCCGAACAATCGTCAGGCCGGTCATTGCTCCCGCTCCATCCTGAACCGCCGCACATTGATGATCATGAACGGCAGCACGAGCACCAGCAGCAGAATGGCCAACGCGCTACCGAGACCCTGATCGTTCCCGCCGCCGAAGGAGACCGACCACAACTGCACCGCGATCACGGTCGCCGAGGGCAGGGAGGAGCCGGGCGGGATCACGTAGACAAGATCGAAGATCTTGAGCACGTTAATGACGAGCGTGATGAAGACCACGATCAACACGGGAGACAGCAGCGGCGCGGTGATCCGCCGGAACACCTGCCACTCGTTCGCCCCGTCCATCCGCGCGGCCTCCTGCAGAGAGATGTCCATCGCCGAGAGCCCGGATGCGATCATCACCATCGAGAAGCCCGCCCAGATCCAGACATAGGCCAGGATGATGACCGCTGTGACCAGACTCGGTCCGAGCCAGGACACCCCGGCGTACGGCTGCGTGAAGTTCGACGCCGGCAGCCCGACCTTGTAACTGCCCGGCTTCAGGCCATCGATGACGTAGGTGCCGTCGTCTGCGGTCTTGGCGGAAGCGATCACCGTTCCGGAGGTATCCACCGCAGTGACCATCACCCCGGGAAGTCCCTTCTTCCCGTCGCCGAGTTCTCCGGCGGTACCGCCGCCGCCCTTCACGAAGTCAAGCCACACCGTGCCGGAGATCTGGTTGCCAGACGGATCCTTGGCGGCGACAGCGTTTTTCGCGCCGGTCGGCACGGTGGTGCCGAGGATGCCGACCAGCGGGAAGTCCTGCCTGCTGCCGACATCAACGGCGCTCGTCGTCAGCACGCCGCGGTCCGCGACGGCAAGATTCGTGTTGTCCCTCGGCCGAGCACCCGGATACGCCGCGCCACCGGAGAACGCACTGTGCGCCGCGACCAGGCCGGCGTTTACAGCCCCGAGGTTAGGGTTCTCCTGGAACAGCGTGCGGAAGATGACCCCCGAGGCGACCATCGAGATCGCCATCGGCATGAAGATGATGAGCTTGAACGCGGTCGCCCACTTGATCCGATTCATCAGCACCGCGAAGATCAGCCCAAGGATGGTACAGGTGATCGGCGCGACGATCACCCAGATGATGTTGTTCCGGATCGAGATGAACGTTGCCGGATCGGTGAACATCGTGACGTAGTTCTGACCGCCGACGAAGTTCGTACCGCTGGCGTCGTACAGCGACCGCACCAGCGAATAGATCACCGGATACCCGATGAGGAATCCGAGCAGCACGAGCGCCGGGGCGAGGAAGATCAGCGCCGTGACCAGCTTTCGCCGACCTCCGGCGCGGGGGACGCGACTGCTTTGCCCTGGTGCGGCGCCGACCAAGAAGGCCGGCGCCGCCTGTCCAGTGGACACGCTGTGCCCGCTCAGCCCTGGTATGCGGACGCTGCCGCGGCTTCGAGCGCCTCCGCCGTGCCCTGGATGTCGCTCGGGTTGTTGTAGAAGTCGATAAGGATCTTCCATTCGCCGGCACCGGGTGTGCCGCCGAACGCGCTCGGCGCCTGATCCGACATGTCGAATCGGAAGGTTTTCGCACCCACCAGCGCCTTCGCGATCTGCCGCGATGTGTCATCGGGATAGTCGGCGGTGTCGACCGACTTGTTGGGCGAGGTGAACCCGCCCAACTTCACCCAGATGGAGGCCGCCTCGGGTGAGGCAAGGTAGGTCATCAGCGCCGCGGCACCCTTATTGTCCTTGAGCTGAATGGCCGCATTGCCGCCACCGACGACAGCAGGGTCGGAACCATTGATCGACGGGAAATCATAGAACTTGGCGTCCGTGCCGATCTTGGCCTTCGTCTGCGACGTGATGTTCCCGGACACGAAGTCGCCCTCGTACACGGTGCCGGCCTTGGGCGGATCGCCGAACACCTCGGTCACCGAGTCGCCGAACGTTCGTTGCGCACCGCCCGGCTCGAGGATGGTCTTGTCACTGAAGAGCTTGGACAACACCGTCAACGCTTCAATCACCGACGGATCAGTCCAGGGGATCTTGTGGGTGGTGAGCTGGTCGTACTTCTCCGGCCCGGCGGTGCGAAGGTACACGTTCTCAAACCAGTCGGAGAGCGGCCAACCCACGTCCGCGCCGATCGACAGGCCCGCTACGCCGGAATCGGCAACTTTCTTCAACTGAGTCAGGAAGTCATCCCAGGTCTTCGGCACCTTTGCGCCGGCATTGTCGTAGACCGCGGTGTTGTACCAGACGGTCGACTTGTTGGATCCCTTGAACCACACCCCGTAGGCTTTGCCGTCCACCGATCCCAGGTCTACCCAGTCCTTCGAGAAGTTCTTGTTCACGGTGTCCAGCGTGCCTTTGGACAATTCGATAAGACTGCCGGCCTTCGCCAGCGACTGCAGCAGCCCGGGCTGCGGGATCACCGCCACATCAGGCGGGTCGCCGCCGGCGATCTTCGTGTTGAGGGTCGTCGCGACGTTGCTCCCATAGCTCGTGTAGTTGACCTTCGCCCCGGTCTTCGTTGTGAAGGCGTCGAGCACCTTCTGGAAGTTCGCCTGTTCCGCACCGGACCAATCAGCGGCGACATTGAGCGTCACGCCACCCAGGTCTTCTCCCCCGTTGCTTGTGCCGGGGCTCGGCGTGCCGGCGCTACAACCGGTGAGAACCATCCCGACGGTGCCGAGCGTGGCGATGGGAGCCAACAGACGGCGATGGAAGGTGGAAAGCATGAGTCCTCCTCGATATCTTTCGGAGACGCGCAACGTGAAGCCGGAGCGCCGCTGAAGAGATCACGCTAGGCGCGAGAAGGGTGCATGAACAGGGGTAATCTTCGGATAATTGGGGACTTTACCCAATCGTTACCCATGGCGAGTGGGCAGCCACGTCGCCGTAGCTACCCACCGCGCTGTCACGCGTACCAGCGCGAGCAGGCTTTCGGGGAGCCTGCGCCGCTCACTCGCGCAACTTTCGGTCATTGGCTAGCCAGAGGGTAAGACTGTCTAGAATTTCGCCGAACTGCGGTGTAAGCGTGGCACTGATGTCAACAATCGGGGGCCGATGTGTGATGTCCTCATTATGGTGGACATGATCAATCCGGCACAAGGCCTTTCTGGGAGATCTTCACGAAAAAGCCCCCGGCCAGAATTGGCCGGGGGCTGATCGCGACTTGGCTGTCCCGGTGCCGAGGGCGCCGGAATGACGAGCTACTTGAGGGTGACGGTGGCACCGGCCTCTTCGAGCTGAGCCTTGGCCTTCTCGGCGTTCTCCTTGCTCGCGCCCTCAAGCACGACCTTCGGTGCACCATCGACGAGCGCCTTGGCCTCTCCGAGGCCGAGGCTGGTGAGGGTGCGCACCTCCTTGATGACCTGGATCTTCTTGTCGCCGACGACCTCGAGCACGACGTCGAAGGAATCCTTCTCCTCGACCTCTTCGACAGCGGCCGCGCCGTTACCGGCAGCGGCAACGGCCACGGGGGCGGCCGCGGTGACCTCGAAGGTCTCCTCGAACTTCTTCACGAACTCGTTGAGCTCGATTAGGGTCAGGTCCTTGAATGCGTCAAGCAGCTGGTCAGTTGTCAGTTTTGCCATGATGTTCTCCTTGTATTACGTGTGAAACGTTATTGACTGGTTCGCGCCACTACTGCGCTGGTTGTTACTGCTGCGCTTCTTGCTTTTGGCGCAGCGCGTCGACCGTGCGAACGGCCTTCGACAGTGGCGCGTTGAACAGGTACGCGGCACCGAACAGCGATGCCTTGAAGGCGCCGGCCAGCTTGGCCAGCAGCACCTCCCGGCTCTCGAGCTCGGCGAGATCGTTCACCCCGGTCGCGGTCAGAGGGTTACCGTCGAAGTAACCGCTCTTGATCACAAGCAGGGGGTTTGCCTTGGTGAAGTCGCGCAGTGCCTTCGCGACGGTGACCGGGTCACCGTGAACGAAAGCGATAGCGGATGGGC
This sequence comes from Terrimesophilobacter sp., assembly GCA_039920505.1. Taxonomy (GTDB): domain Bacteria; phylum Actinomycetota; class Actinomycetes; order Actinomycetales; family Microbacteriaceae; genus Parafrigoribacterium. Next base: position 8,788 of record JBDSDO010000031.1, on the reverse strand, counting down.
CGGCGAGCTCGTCGTCAAACGAACTGATGCCTGCCGCGTTGGCCGCAATCTTGGTGAGCGTGTTCTTCACCACGGCGTATGTTGCGTGCTCACTGATCGACATCCGCAGCTGCTTGAGCTGGGCGACCGTGAGACCGCGATACTCGGTGAGCAGTACGGCGTTTGAGCTGCGGAACTTCTCCGTGAGCTCAGCGACCGAAGCTTCCTTGTTCGCCATGGCTCTCCTTCTGGTTAGTGACCACAGGAGGAATGCACATGAAAAAAGCTCCGGCGCACGGGCACGGAGCTGGACTACCTGCCGCCGATGACTCAGCCGACAATCAACTTCACACACCTGCGCGGGCCTTCGCATGAGCGAATCTTCGATCGACGCATCCGTTGTTCCGAAGAACAGCATGACGCCGAAAACCTGCGGTCTTTGGCTTTGGTAAGACTATCGCGTCAGCGCTCGTCAGGGCAAACCGGCGGCGTCGGGTGCTTCCGCCGTCGTCGGTGCTGGTGCTGCCGCGGGCTCTGGGGTGCGGCGGCGGCGGTCCGGAAGGAGCACGAACGCGGCGAGAAGCACGACTACAACGCCGAGCGTGATGCCCGCGATGAGCAGCCCCTGGTTCATCGCGGTAGCCGGGGCGGACTCTTCCGAGCGCGTGAGACTGCCTTGGTAGTCCGGAACCGGCGTCGGAGTTCGCACGCCGGAGGTCCCGGTGACAAGCGGAGTCAACACGTTGTCTTTTACCGCGAACCACGCGGCATGCGCTTCATCGCGCAACAGCACCCCATTGTCCGGCAGCGCCGCCAGGGCGGAGACGATGCGTGAACCCGCGGTGAAGTCGGCCAATTCGGGCAGGTCGGTCGCGGGATTGATCCACACCATCGCCAGCCCCAGTGGCTGGTCTTTGAGGAGGACCGGGGCCACCCAGCTATTCGTGAGCTGCGTCGGGATCTTCGTGCGGGTCCCGGCCAGGAACGGGACTGTCCACTCGTGCACTCGCGAAATCTGACCGACTTTGGTGTCGGTGGTCGAGCCCGCATCCGGCCCGTAGAGGTCGATCAACCGCGGGACGAGGCTGGTCGCGAAGTATTCGCTCACCTGCTCGGGTACCGGCTCGATGGCGGCCCGTGCCGGCAGTGCGCCGAACGTCACGACGAGCAGGACCATCCCGAACCCAAGGAACGCGGCGACGATCGGACTCAGTCGCGCCGCTACCCGGACAGGGCCGGCGGGGACGAATTCAGGCATGGTCACGCCAAGAATGCTGCGGGTCATACCCCAGCACCCTTCGCGCCTTGTCGATGGACAGCAGCGTCTCGTGTTCGCCGAGGGTCTTTCTGACGTCGACGTCCGGGAACACCTCGGCGGCCAGGCTCGCGCTCGAACGGCTCATCACCGTGTCCTCCGCGGCGATGATGTAGGTGTCGAACCCTGGCTTGTGCAGATCCAGAGCCTTCGCCACCGCCTGCGCGCCGTCCCGCGCGTCGATGTAGCCCCAGAGGTTCCATTTGCGGAGCGTGGGATCAGCATCGAAGCCGGCAAACGCCGCGTAGTCCTCCGGCACCATGACATTGGAGAACCGCAGCGCCGTGATGCTCAGGTGCGGGTCCCACCGCACGAGCTTGGACGCCAGTTCCTCTTCGAGGTGTTTCGTCAGCGCGTACACCGACTCCGGGCGCGAGGGGTACTGCTCGTCCACCGGAAGGTACGGCGGCGGCACGTCGAACGGGATGCCGAGCAGCGTCTCGCTCGCGGCATAGACGATGGTCTTGATCCCGGCCCGCCGGCAGCCCTGAAACACGTTGAAGGTCGCGAGCATGTTGTTGTGGAAGGTCTGCGAATCGGCCAGGATGCCGCCGGCCGGAGCGGCGGCGAGGTGCACTACCGCATCCAGCCCGTCGTGACGGTCGTTGATGCCGAACAGGGCGTCGACGGTCTGCCCGTAGTCTGTGAGGTCGATCTGGGTGAAGCCGACGCCGCGCTCGCCGACGGCGTCGAGCACGTGGACAGCATGTCCGGCCCGCTGGAGCACGCGTACGACGGTGCTGCCGAGTTTTCCGGATCCTCCGGTTACAGCAATTCTCATTCGGGTTTCCTTACACTGCACGGGGTAGTGCCAGTGTGCCACGACCGCGGCACCGGGGCACCGCGACAGGCTCACTGCTGCGGCGCCAACGGGATCTCCACGCGGAACACCGTGTCGCCGGGATCGCTGGTCACCGACACCGTTCCACCATGGCCGGCCACCACGGCGCGCACGATGGCCAGGCCTAGACCGGTCGATCCGGCCGCCCTCGAGCGAGACGGCTCACCGCGCGCGAACCGCTCAAACAGCACGGCCTTGGTCTCATCCGCGATGCCGGGGCCGTTGTCGGCCACCGTGATCACGGCAGTGTCTGCCTCGCCCGTTCCGAGGGCGACGGTGACCTGGGTGCCCTCCGGAGTGTGGATTCTCGCGTTGGCGAGCAGGTTCGTCACGACCTGATGCAGTCGCGTCGCGTCGCCGGTCACGACGACAGGAGTCTCCGGCACGTCGAGATGCCATTCGTGCTCACCGCCGGCGGCATGAGCATCGCTCACGGCGTTGACCAGAAGCGGTCCGAGGTCCACGGGGGTGCGCTGCAGGTCGTGCCCCTCGTCGAGGCGGGCGAGCAGGAGCAGGTCCTCGACGAGAGAGGTCATCCGCACCGCCTCGGACTCCACCCTGCCGATCGCGTGCACCACGTCGTCGGGCAGCAGGTAGTTGCCGCGTCGGGTCAGCTCGGCGTAGCCGCGAATGGATGCCAGCGGTGTACGCAACTCATGACTTGCGTCTGCGACAAACTGGCGTACTTTGCTTTCACTGGTTTGACGCGCTGTGAACGCGGCGGCAACATGTTCCAGCATGCGGTTGATCGCAGCACCTACTTTTCCTACCTCTGTACTCGGGTTGGCATCGGCATCCGGAACGCGGACGGCCAGCGCCACCTCGCCACGATCGAGCGGCAGTTCCGCAACATGCGACGCCGTCGCGATGACGCTGGACAACGGGCGCAACGCCAGGCGCACGATGAGAGTTCCCCCCGCTGCTGCGGCGGCGAGTGCGGCAGCGGTCACGATGGCGATGACAACCACGAGCTGCAGTAACGTCGCCTGCACATCGCCCATCGGCAAACCCGTGACGAGGAACACGTTCGAGCGAATCTGGTTCACGGCCACCCGGTAGTCGCCGAGGCTCCCGCCCAAGCTCACCGTGACCGGTTTGCCGTCAGGGGCCAGGGAGAGCAATTGCGAGACTTGCGCGGCAGAAAGCGGCCTCTCCAGGCCAGATGCTTCGAGCACGCCGGCAAAGACCGCACCGTCGGTGATGACGGCACCGAGCATCCCGGGCCGCTGCCCTGGAAGCGTCAAGAATCTCGGGGTCTGCGGCACCTCGGGCCCTTCTCCGACGACCTGCCGGGATCGGCCCGTTGTCGCCGTGAGCTGGCTGTCGAGCCTGCCGACCAGAAATCCTTGGAGGGCCAGGACGCTGACAGTTCCGATGATGATGCTCGCCAGCGCCAACAGTCCGACAACGCTGAGCACCAATCGTCGCCGCAACGTCCATCGAGCCGGATGCGGCAGCAGACTAGACGCGCGTGCTGCGCGCCGTAGGGCTGGCGGCGGAGGCGGCTCCGGGGAGGCCGTGGATGTCATTCTGCAGTCTTGAGCATGTAGCCGACACCGCGCACGGTGCGGATCATCGGCGTTTCCCCGGCGTCGATCTTCTTACGCAAATACGAGATGTAGATTTCGACAATGCTGGAGCGGCCGCCGAAATCGTAGCTCCACACCCGGTCGAGGATCTGCATCCGGCTCATCACGCGCCGCGGGTTGCGCATAAGAAAACGGAGCAGTTCGAACTCCGTCGCGGTCAACTCGATGAGCCGCTCGCCGCGCCGAACCTCGTAGCTCTCCTCGTTCAGGACGAGGTCACCCACCCTGAGAATGGGGTCGGAGACGTCGGCGATGACGCTGGTCGACCGCCGGATGAGCCCGCGCAGCCGTGCCACGAGCTCCTCCAGACTGAACGGCTTGGTGACATAGTCGTCCCCACCCGCGGTCAGGCCTGCGATGCGATCATCGACGGAGTCCTTGGCTGTGAGGAATAGCACAGGAATGTCCTGCCCATCAGCACGAATCCGGCTGAGCACCTGCATCCCATCGAGGTCGGGCAGCATGACGTCGAGCACCACGACATCCGGCCGAGACTCGCGCACGAGCTTGATGGCGGCGTGCCCATCGCCCGCGCTGCGCACATCCCAACCCTCATACCGCAAGGCCATGCCGAGGAGGTCGGTCAGCGATGGCTCATCGTCGACCACGACGACGCGGATGGGGGATCCGTCTGCCCGGCGCAGTCTCGGACCGGTGACGGACTGAGGGATGTCTATGCTCATACTGCTCAACTATCCCTAGTTTTCTTAGAGAAGGCTATGCGTCCCCTGAGAGCGAATCGACTTGCACTGTACGCACAGTGCACTCTTACGATTTTCATAGCATTGCTCGCCACGATCGCCCTATGCACATGGGCCGCCGCACCGCAATAAACGCCTCGCTGGGAGTCATTGTCGCCCTGGCGGCGGTCGGCGCGTTTTTTGTGCTCAACCCTCCCGCGGCTTCCTCGAGCGGCGCGGCGACCCAGCTCACCGCGACGGTGCAGCAGGGTGTGGTGTCGAGCACCATCACGGCCAGCGGAAACGTAGCACCCGTGCAGGAGGTGTCCGCGTCCTTCCCGGTTTCTGGCACGATCGCCACCGTCGCGGTGAAGCCGGGCGATACTGTGGCCGCGGGCGCCGTTCTGGGAACCCTCCAAACCGCCCAGCTTCAACAAACGCTGAACGACGCGTACACAGCGTTGAGTCAGGCCAAGACCCAACTTTCGGGCGCCAACGCCGCCTTCGCGGCCGCGGAAGCCGCGCCGTCCACCGGCACCACGCAATCCGCCGGCGGCCAATCCGGCAGCGCCGTACAAACAATCCAAACGATCAACAGCGCCAGGTCGCAGGTGGCCTCGGCACAAAACCAGGTGACATCGGCGACCGAAGCGGTGAACACGGCCGTGACGAATCGAAATGCCGCCACGCTGACCGCTCCCATCGCCGGCCTTGTCGTGGCCGTGAACGGGTCCGTGGGGCAGAGCGCATCCGGCGCATCTTCCGGGAGCAACTCGGGCGCCTCCGGGTTCGCGACGATCGCCGACGTCTCAGCAATGACGGTGTCAGCCAACATCGCGGAAGCAGACGTCGCCGCCGTGACCGTCGGTCAAAGGGCAACGGTGACCTTCCCGGCGATGACCGGAGTGACGGCTGCAGCCACGGTGACGGCGATCGCACCCACCGGCACGGCGAGCAACTCGGTGGTCACCTTTCCGACCACTGTCACCTTGACCGCCATTCCCACCGGCTTGCGCCTCGGACAATCCGCGCAGGTCGCAATCACCACGAAATCGTCTGAGGCGAACGCCTTGTACGTTCCTGCAGCGGCCATCACCACGACCGCAGCAGGGGTTTCGAGCGTCAAGATGCTGAGCAACAGCGGCACGACATCGACGGTCACGGTGACACTCGGTGTCATCGGCACTGTGGGAACCCAGATAATCTCCGTCCTCAAGGCCGGTGAGACAGTCGTCCTCGGAACCGTCTCGGCAACAAGCACGAGCACCGGTACAGGTACGACCAACTCGAGGACGGGCACTCGTGGCGGCTTCGGCGGCGGATTCGGTGGAGGCGGTTTCGGCGGCAGGAACCCAGGCTAGCCGTGGCCTTCTTCGAGAGCATGATGAACGACGCATCAACTGATAGCACCGCGAACACGGATGTCCGCGGCCCGGGCAGTCCCGTTCTTCAGCTGACCGACATCCACCAGATATACGGCATGGCGGACGCCTCGGTGCACGCCCTGCGTGGCGTCACCCTCTCCGTCGCCGAGGGAGACTACGTAGCCATCATGGGTCCATCCGGGTCTGGCAAATCATCCCTCATGAACGTACTCGGATGCTTGGATGTCGCCTCCTCCGGAACTTATCTGCTGGCGGGCGAGGATGTGCGGGCCCTCACGGAAGGCCAACTCGCGCGCGTACGCAACCGGGAGATCGGTTTCGTCTTCCAGTCCTACAACCTGATTCCTCGGATGACGGCCTTGGCCAACGTGGAACTCCCCCTCGTTTACGCGAAGGTGGGGCGTGCCGAACGCCGCAGTCGGGCTCTCGAAGCCCTCGACATGGTCGGCCTTGCCGACCGCACCAGCTTCGAGCCGCAGCAGCTTTCGGGCGGACAGCAGCAGCGCGTGGCCATCGCGCGAGCGCTCGTCACCTCGCCGACGATCGTTCTCGCCGACGAGCCAACGGGAAATCTGGACAGCGAAGCAACCAATGAGGTGCTCACGATCTTCGAGCGGCTCGCCCCTCAAGGCCGCACGATCGTCATCATCACTCACGAGGCGAATGTGGCAGAACGCGCTCACCGCGTATTGGAGATCCGCGACGGCCTTATCGTGACCAACCGGATCACGGCCAACGCGCCAACGGTCGGGGCTGCACGATGAGTTTCTGGGAAATGATCTGGTCGGCGCTGCGGGGGATCGCAGCGAACAAACTCCGCTCGGTCCTCACCCTGCTCGGGGTGATGATCGGAGTCGCGTCGGTCATCCTGCTGCTCGCGGTCGGCAACGGCTCGGCGCAGCGCGTGAACTCGGCCATCTCCAGCCTGGGCACCGACACGCTCGTCGTGCGCGCATCCGGAAGTCAAGGCGGATCCACAAGTAGTTCGATAAAAGTGATCACTGCGGAGGTCGGTCGGCAGTTGGCTGCAGCGAAGCTCGGACACGTTCGAACCGTGATTCCGGAGGTCACCGGCAGCGTCACTGTCTCGTCGACGACAGTTTCTCAGACGTCTATTAGTGTCATCGGCACCACGCCCGAATACTTTACGGTCGGCACCAACCGAGTCGACTCCGGCACCGCGTTCACGAACGCGGATGTGACATCCGCAGCGCGAGTCGCCGTCATTGGGAGCACCCTGGCGAGCGAGTTGTTCCCCGGTAGCACAGCACTGGGGCAGCAGGTTTCGGTCGGCGGGACACCGTTCACCGTTGTCGGCATCCTCGCCCAGCAGAGCGGCATCGGATTCAATGACCCCAACTCGGTCGTGATCGCGCCGCTCAGCCGCATCCAAGACTCTTTCACCGGATACGACGCCGTGAGCTCCTTGACAATCGAGGCCACCAACTCTGGCGCGGTGACGGCCGCCCAAGGCGAGTCCGAAATCATGTTGAACCAACTGCTCGGCGTCACCGACACGGCCACGGAGCCGTACACGATCACCAACCAGAGTTCGCTGTTGCAAACGGCGGCCACCAGCGCCGCCAGCTTCACCGTTCTCTTGGGAGCCGTCGCCGCGATCAGCCTGCTGGTCGGAGGAATCGGGGTAACCAACGTCATGCTCGTGGCTGTCACCGAACGCACGCGAGAGATCGGTATCCGCAAGGCGCTCGGTGCCACCCGCGGCGCGATCCTGGGCCAGTTCCTCGCGGAAGCCGCAACGCTCACCCTCGTGGGCGGGATCCTGGGCGTGATCGCCGCACTCATCGGAGCGCAATACCCGGTCAACGGCACGCAGCCGGTGGTCCTGTCCTATTCCATTCCCCTGGCTCTCGGGGTGTCCGTCGCCATCGGCGTGTTCTTCGGCGTCTATCCGGCTGCCCGCGCAGCCGCCATGCGCCCGATCCAAGCACTCCGAGCCGACTAACCCCGAGCCGACTAACCCCGAGCCGACCACCCCAAGCCAACTGCAGACACACCCAAGAAAGAAGAGACCCATGTCTGATATCACCCCACCACCTCCCGCCACCGAACCGCTTCCCGGCGGGCCGATCCCTGCCATACCTCCGGCGGCTCCAGCGCCACCCCAGCGTCCTCGCCTGCGCTGGATCACGCCGACCCTCGCCATCGTCGCAGCCCTCGCGATCGGACTGTTGGGCGGGATCCTCATCGGCCACAACACCTCGGCCTCTGCACAGGTGCGCATTGGAAACTTCGCCGCGCGCGGTGGCGGGCAAGCCGGGGGTGCCGGTGGCCTCGGCGGTGGTGCCGGCGGCAACTTCGACTCCGGCACCATCGTCTCCGTCGAAGATGGCACGATCGTGATCAAGACTCGGGCTGGCAACGAGACGGTCACCACGACATCCACGACCAGAGTGACCAAGACCTCGAAAAGCAGCGTCAGTGCGCTGAAGCCGGGTCAAACCATCACCGTCGTCGGAACCAAGGATGCCAGCGGCAACCTCGCCGCATCCTCAATCTCCGAGGGGGCGGGCGGCCTACGCGGCGGCTTCGGAGCCGGCCGGGCCGGAGGCGGCACGAGCACACCCACCCCGTGAGGTTGCCCGAGTGATCCTCGCGCGCTGGGTGGCTTCCACTATTCAGGAGGGTCTGTGACCGGAGTGGCTGGCGGGACGGATGCGGCTACATCTCATGAACTCCTACCTCGCCTGTCACAGACCCTCCTGAATAATGAGAGAGACAGCCGGGGCAAAGCACGGAGAAGCTACTGGTTGCTAAAGGCGGCGTCGAAGGACGCGGTCGGCAGCTCCCACAGCAGGGACCGAATGTAGCGCAGCGCCTCCTCCGCACCGTGCAGCCGGTCCATGCCGGCGTCTTCCCACTCGATAGAGATCGGCCCGGCGTAGCCGATTGAGCGCAACGCCCGGAACGCGTCTTCCCACGGCACGTCGCCATGACCAGTCGACACGAAGTCCCAGCCGCGGCGCGGGTCGCCCCAC
>JBDSDO010000030.1:0-21878 GCA_039920505.1 Terrimesophilobacter sp. | reverse complement strand
CACGCTGGCGACGACGGCGTGACGCTTCGCGGCAGTGAACATCGACCGGGATCGGGGCGCGGTGGTGTCGATCTGCCAGGCCGAATCATGACGCCGGCTCCGGCTAATCCGGATCTGGTGATCAGGGACGGCTACACCGTCACCGAGCCTGTGACGCTCAGCGACCTCGTCAACTTCCATCCGACATCCGGGGTCAGTCACATGGAGCCGGGCGGCTGGATGATCGTTGGACTCAACGCGAACTTCTATGCGTCATCCGCCACGCAGGTGCAAACCGGCGAGTTGCTCGGTAAGCCCGCAACCGTGCGCTTCACCCCGGTGACGTACCGCTGGAGCTACGGCGACGGCACCGCGGCAACGTTGCGCACCTCGGGCACCACGTGGGCCGCCCAAGGCAAGACGGAGTTCGAACCGACCGCAACCAGTCACGTCTATCGGGCTGCAGGAACCTATGCCGTCGACCTCACCATCGGCTTCGCCGCCGAGTACCACTACACAGGCTCCGAATGGATTCCCATTGCGGGCACCGTGCCCGTTGCCGCGAACCGGCTGACCGTGACGATCGGAAGTGCGAAGACGCTCCTCGTCAACCAGGACTGCGCCGCGGCGCCCACCGGACCGGGCTGTTGACGCTGTTGGCGAACTCATAGATTCGCGGAGGTCCCCTCACAGCGCCCGCAAATACAATGTTCAGGTTGGCGTTGGAAGCTGACAGCGCTTGGAAGGAGCAGCCCCCAATGTCCGATACTCCGCAAGACCCGTCAGCCGATCACGAGCCCGCCGAATCTCCCGAGTCTGCGCACGCGCGCATTGACCGGGAGAGTGACAGCCGGCAGACACTTCCGCTGGACGCCAGCGCGTCACAGACTCGGCCTTTGAACGCGGATGCGACGCCGACGAACGCCGCGTGGAACCACGACGAGCACTGGGCGCCCGCGCCGCCACCGGCACGTCCCGCCCGATCCCGCAACGTTGGCATCGTCGCGGCTCTCGCCATCGGTGCCCTCGTCGGAGGAGTCGGCGGCGGAGTCACCGCGTGGTCGCTCGCCTCGACTCAGTCTCTGCACTCGGTCAACGGCGCGTCAACCAGCCCCCAGACGATCACCGTCAACGACGCATCCAACGCCACCAACGTCACCGCCGTCGCCGCGAAAGCCGGACCATCGGTGGTCACCGTGTCGGTGGCCGGCAGCACCGCGGCCGGAACCGGCTCCGGCGTCATCCTCAGCTCCGACGGATACGTGGTGACCAACACCCACGTCGTCACACTGGACGGCGAAGCCAACAACACCAAGATCCAGGTGCAGACCTACGACGGGCATCTGTACAGCGCGAAATTGGTCGGCACTGACCCGATCACCGACCTCGCCGTGATCAAGATCAACAGCGACGCGACCTTCCAGCCTGCCGACTTCGCGGACTCTAGCAAGCTCAATGTCGGCGATGTCACCGTCGCAATCGGTGCTCCGCTGGGCTTGTCGAACACCGTCACCAACGGCATTGTCAGCGCCCTCGATCGAAGCATCACCGTGAAATCCTCCGCGGCACCGAAGGAAGGCAGCACCACTCCTAACGACGGCAGCGGCAGCGGCAGCGGAAACGGCCCGTTCAATTTCTGGGAGAACAGATCGCCTGGATCCACCCCGCCGACCGCACAGGCAACGATCTCGCTGCCCGTCATCCAGACGGACGCGGCGATCAACCCGGGCAACTCCGGCGGCGCATTGCTTGACTCCGAAGGCAAGGTGATCGGCATCAATGTGGCCATCGCCTCCGCCGGCGGAACGAGCAGCACGGACACCTCCGGCAACATCGGCGTCGGATTCGCGATCCCCTCGAATCTCGTCAAGCGCATCGCGATGGAGCTCAAAGACAACGGCAGCGCCACCCACGGTCTGCTCGGAGCCTCCGTGCGGGACGTCAGCAGCGATGCCACCCTCACCAGCAGTTCCACCGTCGGCGCCGTCGTGGCGGAGGTGACGCCCGGTGGCGCGGCGGACAAGGCAGGCATCATCAAGGGTGACGTGATCATCAAGTTCAACGGCTCGCCGATCACCGGCGCGACCGACCTCACCGCTCAGGTGCGCTCCGATGCGGCCGGCTCGACCGCCAAGGTCACCTACGTGCGCGGCAGCGCCCCGGCGACCGTGGCGGTCACACTGGGGTCGCTCAAGTAGCAGTATCCGTGCGGCGCGGGAGCATCGTCATTCGGTGCTCCCGCGTTGTGCTGTCTCGCTGGTAGGCTCGACCGGACTCGACACACGACTGGACAGCATGGCTCTTGGAACACCGCGGAATCCTGGCGTTTCCTATGTGATGCCGGTGTTCAACGAAGCCGGCTACATTGAGAACGCCGTCAACACGGTGTTGAGCCAGGATTACGACGGCGACCAGGAACTCATCCTGGCGCTCGGGCCGTCCACCGATGCGACCGACGAGATCGTGGCACAACTTACCGCGCGGGACCGACGGATCGTGTGCGTACACAACCCGAACACCGACATCCCCTACGGGCTGAATCTCGCCATCAAGCGGGCGAAGAACCCGGTGATCGTGCGCGTGGATGCCCACTCCGAACTCGAACCCGGCTACACAACGCGCGCCGTGCAGACCCTGCAACGCACCGGCGCCGCGAACGTGGGCGGGCTGATGAAGGCGCGGGGAAAGACCAGGTTCCAGGCCGCCACCGCCCGGGCGTACAACAGCCGGTTCGGTCTCGGCGGCGCCGCCTACCACGATGGCGCCGCGGAAGGACCGGCAGAGTCCGCCTACCTCGGCGTGTTCCGTCGTGAGGTGCTTACCGAGGTCGATTACTACGACGAGTCGCTGCGCCGAGGCGAAGACTGGGAGCTGAACCTGCGCATCCGGGCCGCCGGGCATGAGGTGTGGTTCGATCCGGCGCTGGTGGTCACCTACTGGCCGCGGGAGAGCTGGACCAAACTCGTGCGGCAGTTCATCGCCACGGGCGCGTGGCGCGGCGAACTCGTGCGGCGCTACGCGGCGCGCAACCCGTGGCGCTTCTTCGCGCCGCCGGTGCTTACCGTCGCCGTGTTGCTGAGCATCGTCGCCATCATCCTGCAGTTCACCGGCGTGCTGACCGGATGGCTGGCACTCGTCGCCTGGCTGGTGTACGCCGGTCCGATCGCGTATTTGATCTTCCTCATCGTTGTCGCCCTGGTCGCCGACCGCTCCGCCTCCTGGCGGGACCGGTTGCTGTTCCTGCTCGTGCTGCCCACGATGCATCTGAGCTGGGGACTCGGATTCCTGATCGGGGTTGTTCGCGGCGCCCGAGACGTCAGCGACACCTCCAGAACCGACAACTGAGCGCAGAGACGGCTGGCTAGCCGATCATCCGTTGCGCAAGCAGCCGGTTCACGACCCGGCGGGACGCCTCCCCGTCGTCACGCGGGTTGAAGCGTTTCTGCCACGCCGCGTACTTCGGCGCGTAGTCCGCGGACAGTTGCTCGCGATCGCGGATCAAACTCACCAGTTCACCCGAGGTGCGTACCACCGGGCCCGGCGCTGCCTCGATGAGATCGAAGTAGAAGCCACGGAGTTTTGTGCGGTAGTCGTCCAGATCGGGTACGAAGAAGAACACCGGTTTGCCGGTAACCGTGTAGTCGAACATCACGGAGGAGTAATCCGTGATGAGCGCGTCGGCCACGAGAAACAGCTCAGACACATCCGGATAACTGGTGACATCGAGCACGTTCGCCGCGTAAACGTCGTGGCCCGGCCGTAGCGTGCGGGAATGGCCGCGGATCAGGGTGAGATATCCGGGGCCGAGGGTGCTGGCGAACGCGGCGACATCGAGGTGGTCCACCTGCTCCGGCCGGTTGTCGCGCCAGGTCGGGGCGTAGAGCAGCACCGTGACGTCGTCTGGGATGCCGAGCTTTCGGCGCAGGGCCGCACCATCACCGAGGCGCAACACGTCGTTGCGCGGGTAGCCCTCTTCCCAAATCGGGCCGAAGTAGGCGTACGCGGACCGGAAGATACGCGAGCTGTACGGGTTCTCGGACAGCAGGATGTCCCACCTGGCGCGTTCCCGGATCGTTGCGACCGCGGCACGCGGCCGGAACTTCGGCCGGTTCAGCGCGATCTTCTTCAGCATGGTGCCGTGCCAGGTTTGCAGCACCGTCTGGTAAGCGCGCTTCTTGAATTTCTTGCGCATCCAGTCGTTGACCACCAGCAGCCGAGCACGACCGCGGATGTGCCACCATTCTTCGCTGCCTTCCAGGAGGGCGATCGCGCCGTCTGGCACGGTCACCGAGGCGTCGGCGACGCTCCAATACCGGGCGATGTCCGGACGCAGCTCGGCCAGTGCCCGGTCGATGGCCAGCGGGTTGCAGGATGCGCTCTGTCCGAAGAAGCTCTCGAAGAACACGGCGTCCAGCGGCTGGTGCGCCGCCTGGCGGTACTGGCCTTCCAGCCGTGCTTGCTGCTCGGCCCCGAACTCGGTGGCAGTCAATGGCGCGGCGAAATCGACCACCAGGCTCTGGCGGCCGGCCGCATCCGTCGTCTCGTGCACGGCGATCCTGCAGACGCTCTCCACCAGGGTGGCTGCCGGCAGCGCCGAGGCAACTCGCACCGCCGCCACCCCGTGCTCCGTCTCAGCGTGCAGGTGGTACGCCCCGGATCGAGGAGCCACGGGAGGCGACTGCCAGCGTGACACCAGTAGCGGTACCTCGGCCCGCCACGTTCCGTCGGCCGCCACCAGCTCGGCGGTCAGACGCTGACGAGTGCCCACGAGCGACACGACCGTGGGCGCCGGACCGCTGAAGGTGCCCTCGAGGAGGATCTTCGGCGGCGTCGAATCCTCGATGTGGACGGCGCCGACCGTCAACTCGCCCAGCGAGTGGTATGCGCGATCGGATGCGTTCACGCGCGCACCTTCGAACGGCCCAGCTCCAGCCGATGACAGATCTCTTTGTACACCCTCTCAGTATTCCTGCCGTCGAGAAATTCATGATGCGACGCCCGCAGCCTGGCACTGTGCGTGCGCAGTCTGGCCGCAAAGGCTGCGTCATCGTCGCTGTGTCGAAGGACCTCGAGCACGCTGTCCCACGAGTCCGTTTCTGTGCCGCCGCTGAACTCGGTGTACGTCTGGTACAGCCCGCGGGAGCGGCGGTACTCCTCGAGGTCCGGTGCGAGAAAGACAACGCTGCCGTCGGTGAGCGCGAAGTCGTAGGCGATCGAGGAGTAGTCGGTAATGAGCACGTCAATGGCGGGCAGCACCGGAGTCACGTCGCCGAGCTGGTGCGGTGTGAGCAGCATGATGCGCGGATATGCCGTGGTGCCGCCGAGGTATTCGCCGACTCCGAGCGGATGCGGCCGGATCAGCAGCACCGAGTCGGTCAGTTCGAGGTACGCGGCAATCCGCGGCCACTGCGCCGGGGTGGGCACGCCGGGGTCGCGTTCGCCGTCCCGCCAGGTCGGTGCGTACAGCAGCACGCGGCATCCGCGGAACTCGTGCAGCGGCAGCAGCGTCGACAGCCTCTCGCGGGCGATTGCCCGCCGGTGCGCCGCCGTTCCGCGGCTCAGCACGTCGTCGCGTGGATCGCCCGTGACCACCACCCGACTGCTCGGCAGACCGAAAGCGGTGCGCAGCCTGCCCGCCGCAACCGGCGAGGCCGCCGGCATCAACGAAATTGCCGCAGAAGCGTGCGCATACATCCGGCGCAGCATCCCGCGCACCACACTTGAGCCAGACAGGATGCCGGTGCGCAGCGTGGCTGGCGAGTCCAGATGGATCAGCTTCAACGGGATCCCGTGCCACAACTGCACGACGAACGCGCCGCGCACCCCGAACCGGTTCACGTCGCCGAAACCGTGAGTGACGACCACCACCTGCGCCCTCAGCGTGGCCCAAAGTCCCGGCAAACTCGACTTGCGCACTGCCCGGATGCCCTGAGCGGCGGCGGCGGCGACCTCCGCGCCGTCTCGGGCCAGCCAGGTCAGAGTCAGGCGCGGGTCCGCCGATTGGGCATGCCGGTACAGCGGGAGCGCACCTTCACCGACGCCGGTACCGCTGCCGAACACCCAGCGCCCACGCCGACGGGGCACCACCAGGCACGCAAGAGCACCGAGCCCGTACAGCGGCAAAGACGCGAGTTTGGTGGCGTTGCCCTGCGCGAAGGTGAACCGGGCCATCAGGCCGACAATTCGGCCTCGGCGGGCACAGTTCCGATGGCTTCGTAGAACTCCCGGATCGCCTTGCGGTTGTAGGCCTCGTAGTCGAACGCTGCCGGTAGCACTTCGCCGCGGAGAAACACATTCATGCCGTGCACGAGACCGCCGACGCTCTGCGGCACTACCAGACCGGAATTGCGGGGCAACGCGTTTTGCGCCGATCCGAAGTCCACCGTGACTACGGGCAGGCCGAGCACCAAGGCCTCCAGGATCACCATGGGTTGCCCCTCGTAGTCACTGGACAGCACGAAGCAGTCCGCGGCCACCATGATCGCGTGCGGGTTCGGCTGCCTCCCGGTAAGGATCGCTGATTCCGCCACCCCCAGCTCGCCGATCAGCCGTTCCAGGTCCTCGTGCAGTGGGCCGTCACCCACGATGAACAGTTTGGTGAGCGGATGCTGCGCGTGCACTTGCGCGAATGCTCGGATGAGTCTGGTCTGGTTCTTCTCTGGCGACAACCTGCCGACCGTCACGAAGATGGTCGATCCGTCCCGCGCCAGCAGGTTGTCGACCCAAGCAGGGGTTTCACCGGTGTCCGGATCGATAGCGCTGTGCCGCAGGTCGGCGTCGGCGCCGCGCAAGATGTGCGCCGCATCCACAGTGTTCAGGGCCGACACGAACGACTCGGCGCTGGCGTACGCGGACAGCTTCTGACGGTTGATGTCCGCGAGGGTCGGCGAGACCGAAACGAGGTGGTCGAACTGCGGATACAAACTGAACAGGGAGGTGAGGCTGCGCTTCATCTTTTTCTTGCCGTTCACCTCGCGGTGCGCGTCTTCGGCGAGGTCGTTGTGCAGCCAGATCGACCGGATCGCGTCGGGGGAGTGCAGCAGCAGCACCGCCCAGAACGGGCCGTAGCCGCTGAAATCGACGACGTGGTCGAATCGGCTGTCACCGAAGCACCTGGTCCATTCGTCGTTCCACACCGCATCCTGGCTCGGCACCTCCCGGTGCCGGTTGATCCGGCCGCGCCGGAACTCGACGTGACGCCACAGGTGCACCAGTTTCGACCCGTTCATGCCGCCGACGCGGGGGAACTGCCGCACGCTGTATTCGATCTCTCGTTGCTTGGCGATCCTCGCCGGAGACTTGCTCTGTGCGAAGAACGCGGACACGTCGAATCGGCTGTGGTCGATGCTGTTCAGCAGGTTGAGCACCGAGGTGGTGATCCCGTTCGGCTTCATGCCGCCCAGGTACACCAGGAGCGACGTGCGGCCGTCCGGCAATCCGTTCCTGATCCGGTAGCCGTCACGGTGCCGGCGGAACACGACGTCGACGACCCGCCCGGCCGCGTCGCCGTCGTCACGGTTCGTGAAGCGCTGCTGGGCGGCACGATACCGGTCGGCCGATTCCGGCGGAAGTTGACCGGTGGTCGCGTACCGCACGATGTGCGGGGCGAGCTCCGCGATGGTGCGCACCGCCGGCCCCGGCCACTGGTTCGGCTCGAAGTAGAGCCCGCGCGTGCCCTCGTAGTCTTCCAGGTCCGGCGTGAAGAACAGCACAGGGCGACCGGTGGACAGGAAATCGAAGAAAATACTCGAGTAGTCGGTGATCAACACATCGGTGAGACCCAGGATGACGTTCGTGGGAATCTCGTTGGGGACGAGGATGCTCCGCACATCCGGGCGGTTCGCCGCCAGCTTGTGCACGATCTGGTGCGTTTTGAGCAGCACACAGTACTTGCTCGAGTCGATGCGGGATTCGAGTTCCTTGACGTCCCGAACCAGCTCGTCGATGTCGTCGTTCGGATTGTTGAAGCTGAGCCCCTTCCAGGTCGGCGCGTAGAGCACGATCTTGCGGTCGCCGATCGGCAGGCCGGCGTCGGCCAGTGACGCTCTGGCCGGCTCGGTTTGCTCGCCGCCGAGCACCTGGCGGTCGGTGCGCGGGTAGCCTTCCTCGATGATCGTGCCGCGGAAGATGCCCTGCAGCTTGTAGGCGCTGGCGTACATCTGGTCGGTCATGAACTGGTTCTGGGCGAGCAGGTAGTCGGCGGCCACGAAGTTCCGGATGATGTTCGCGGTCGCGAGAGCGCCGTCTTGGATGTCGTAGCCCATCCGCTTGAGCGGTGTGCCGTGCCAGGTATTGAGGTAGATCTGGCCCGCGCGCTTGCTGAACGCCGGCGGGAAGGTCGCATTGTTGATCAGAAACTCGGAGGTGGCCAGGGCCCGGTAGTAGGCGCTCGATCCGTATTTGACGAACCGCACGTGGGGCATCCCGGCGTACTTCGCGACGGTCGACCGGTAGGTGTCCAGATTGGACAGCGTCCAGATGTGGGTCAGGTGTGCCTGATCTGGTGCGTTCAGAAGTGCCTGGAAGATCGCCTCGGGGTTGCACAGCATGCCGTTCCCCGAGAAGGACTCGTAGAAAACCGTGTTCTTTTCCACGGGCATCCGACGCCATCGGGCGTTCAATTCGGAGCGGACAGCTCGGCGCAGCCGCTTGCGCAGCGATTTCACAGGGGGCACTCTCATGGCCCCGCAATCCTATTCGAGGTCGTCTGTACGTTCTCCGAGACGACGCTGAACACGCATCCGGGGCCGCTTCATTCGGTAGATTCTCGCACCGAGCACCAGCGGGAAGTCTGCCGGCGGTGGGCCGAATGCGGTGCGAGAACTGGTGATCACTTTGCGGCCGAGGAGGTGGTTGCCGACTCCGCCGATCACGGCGCCGATGCCGAAGGGGATCACGCGGCCCACCACGTTGGCGCCCTGGGTGGCGGTGAACCGTTTGACAAAGACGCGGCGGATGCGGCTTCCGATCTGTCCCATTGCCTGTTTCGGCAGGCTCTTGGTGACGAGTTCACCCCAGAACCGGCTGCGAGTACCCCCGGTGCCGGCCGCCTGTTCGGCGAGCTGCTTCACGAGATCGGAGCCCGCCGAGCCGAGCATCATGGCCATGACCAGCGTTCTGGCCCGCTCCGGATCCTCCACGGCAATGCCGTGCACTTCGGTGACGGACTGGGCGAACAGGGCGCTGGCCTCAAGGAATCCGGCCGTCTCGGCACCGGAGAGGGCAAGCGAAATTCCGACGCCAACCCCGGGAATGACCGCGCTGGCGCCGACAGCCGCCCCGCCACTGGTCACAGCGGCCAGGTACCGGCGTTCCAGGATCGCGACCACCTGGGCGGGGCCGGCATCCGGGTGCTGAGCTCGGATGCGGCGCAGGTGTGCCAGCACCAGCGGTCGTTGTACGCTCAGCAGGCGGTCGACGGAGCGCTCGATGGAACGCGGGCCGCGCGTGTCGGCCCCAGTTTCGGTCACGGAATCAGAAGGCAAGGGTTGGTCGTTCGCCACCCGACTCAGCCTACGCTCGGGCCCCGAAGATCGGGTGCATCATGGAGCCACCATGCCATTCTTCGATGAGAGCGACGAACCGCTGACGCGCGTCTTCCTGGTGCAGCGCTCGCCGCGGTGCTTCCAACTGCTCCGGCCAATCAGCTTTCTCGAGGCGGGCCGGCCGGAGGCCGAGCGGGTGCGAGTACCGGCGCACGACATCAACAAACCCGCGGTGGGCGATAACGCGACCGACCTCGCGTCGGTGCCGACGTTCCTGTGGGGGCTGATCGCCAGTTACGGCCGGCAAACGAGCGCAGCGCTGCTGCACGACCATCTCAGCGACGAGGCCAGGCTCGGCGATCGGTCCAGTGGCATCCGTCTGCGCCGAGTGGCGGACCGACTGTTCGGCGTCGCACTAGTGGAGAGCGGTGTGTCGCTGCTGCGGGCGTGGATCATGCGCTCGTATGTGAGCATTCAGAAGTTTGCCGTGTTCCGATGGTGGCAGGCCCTGTTCATGGTGGTGCACGTGGCGCTGGGCGTGTTGGCGATCTATGCCGTGATCGCCATCGCGGTCGACGGGTGGGCACCCTGGTGGATGCTCGGGCTCCTGGTTGCGCCTGCTGCCTCGACCGTGGTGTGGTGGCGCGATGCGGTAGCCATGCTGATCATCATCTACACCGCAGCGGTGTTCACGCCGGTCATGATCGTCGCCGCGCTTGGTCAGGTGGTTCTGCTGGTGCCGGAGGGTGCGGTGTGGCTGGCCACCGGCAGGCGCACCCCGGCGCCGGTGATCGGGCCGACCATTCTGGCGCAGCGCCGACCGTAGGTCGCCTTCGTGAGCTTCGGGAAGGGAGTGCGACAGTGAACGCCCAGGTGACCGTTTCGAGCTACACCGGCAGGCCGTAGTCCGAGTTGTAGCGGTCGATCACCTCGGTGATCGAGGCATCCAACACCAGGTCGCCCTTATCGAGGTAGAGGCCGCGCGTGCAGAACCGCTTGAGGTCTTTCTCATTGTGAGAGACGAAGAACAGCGTGCGGCCGCCCGCAAGCATTTCCTCGATCCGCCGATAGCATTTCTCGCGGAACGCCCTGTCGCCCACCGCGAGCACCTCGTCGACGAGGATGATCGGCTCGTCCAAACGGGAGATGACCGCGAACGCGATCCGTACCTTCATCCCGCTGGAGAGGTGTTTGTAGGGTGTGTCGAGAAAGTCGCCGATGTCGGCGAAGGCGATGATCTCGTCGAAGCTGTCGGCGATGGCTCCGCGCTGCATCCCGTGTAGGCCTGCGGTGAGGTAGACGTTTTCTCGCACGGTCAAGTCGTCGACGAAGCCGCCGGTGATTTCAATGAGCGGAGCGACTCCCCGGCGCACTGCCACGTCGCCCTCATCGGGCAGGATGACCTCGGCGACGAGCTTGAGCAGGGTTGACTTTCCCTGGCCGTTGCGTCCGACCACTCCGATCGCCTCACCCGCGGCGACACTGAAGCTCACGTGGCGCAACGCCCAGAATTCGCTAGGTCGGGAACGTCGGTTGGACCCGGCGAACAGATCCTTGAAATTTCGGCGGGATCGGCGATTGCGCCGAAATCGGATGCCGGCATCCGTCACTTCGATCACGGGCGTGCCGTGCTTCGGCTCTGTCGTGGTGGTTTGCGGGGAGATGGTCATCCTAGATTTCTCAGATTTCCTAGATTTCCTTGAGGACGGCACGTTCGGTGCGTTTGAACACGACAATACCGATGGCCAGCAGCACGAGAGTCACCAGTGTTCCCACGACTACCGCGTACCAGTCCAACTCGTCGGGGAAGAACGCGGCACGGTACAGCGAGAATACGCCCGCCAGCGGGTTGAATGCCATGATCGGCGCCAGCCCAGAGGGAGCGTCGCTCAGGCTGTAAATGATCGGAGACGCATAGAACAGGAAGCGGAGGATGAGTTTGACCGCTCGCTCCAGGTCACGGAAGAACACCACCAGTGGCGCGACGATGAGCCCGAGGCCCATCAGCAGCAACGTCTGCAGCAGGATGCCGAGCGGAAAGAAGACGACCTGCCAGTGCACGGGCGCCTGGGTGAGGATCGCGAAGACCGCCAGCACCGGGATCGACGCGAGAAATTCGATCCCCTTCGACAGCACCAGGCTATTCACCCAGATGGTGCGGGGGAGCTTGGTGGAGCGGATGAGCTTGGCCTCACGCAGGTACGCGCGCGTGCAATCCGACACCGACCCGGTGAACCACATCCACGGCAGCAGCGCAGCGAGCAGGAACACGATGTATGGCTGTGCGCCCACCGTGCGGTCGAAGATCCTCGTGAACACGAACCAGTAGATGGCCGACATCACCAGCGGGTCGAGGATCGACCACAGGTATCCAAGCGCCGACGTCGAGTAGCGCACACTCAAACCTCGGCGCGTCAACAGCCACAGCGAATGGCGGTATCGGGCGCCAGCAGAGCGCACCGGCCGCGTCCATGTCGTATCGGTCACGGGGTCCTTTGCGAATCAGCACCCCCGCGCCGAGCGTTAGACGAAGAGGTTTGCCCGCTCCAGGTCTTCCGCAAAGTCAATCTCTACCGCGTAGAGGTCGGAGATGTTCACCGGTTCAATGCGCAGGTTGTCCTGCTCAATCGCCAACTCTATTCCACGCTCGAAGTAGTCCTGATCGTTGACCCGACCGAGTTGACGCACCAGTGCCGCCTTGTCGGACCGCGAGACGTAGTTGATGCCGATCGCTTCGCCCAGGCCGTTCTTCACCGTCTTGGACAGTTCGCGGATGTAGCCCTCGGCATCCGTCGTGTATTTGACCTCTTCTTCAGCCACGCTGGCCGAGTTCACGGCTACGAACGACTTGTCTTGCGCGATCATCTTCGCGGCCCGGTCCAGTGCCTGCGGGTCGAACACGATGTCGCCGTTCATCCACAGCACGCCGCCGGGCGCCGAAGCCCGGAGCGCACGCAACAGGCTCTTCGACGTGTTCGTCTGGTCGTACTGCTCGTTGTAGACAAAGGATGCCTGGGGGAATGCGTCGATGATGTGCTCAAGCTTGTAGCCGACCACGATCGTCACCCGCGCACTGTCACCGAAGGCATGATGGATGTTGTCGAACTGCTGCTGCATGATAGTGCGGCCGTCACTCAATTCGGTGAGTGGTTTGGGAAGGGAGCGCCCGAGACGACTGCCCATTCCGGCCGCCAAAATGACGATCTGTGTGCTCACTTTAGGGTCTCCTCAGGGTGTCCGTGCTGTCAAGACACCTCATTGTGATCCTCTCACTGTATCGGGGGTGTCTGGGAGTCGGTAGGGACTCGCGAAGACTCGTAGTGAATTCGTGATGCGGCACAGACAGACCGGTGCGGATGTTTTCGAAGTTGATACGGTTGTTCGGTGGACCAGGAGCCCGAAGCACCCGAGACAGAGCGCCCGCTCCCGGCGCCGTCCGCTGCGGCGACGCCTGCGAATCCCGCGCCACGTCAACAAGCGTCCGCGAAGCCCTCAGCAGCCAAGTCGGCAGCGGCGAAATCCCGGCTCATGCCGCCGCCGCAGCCGCCACCTCCTGAGGCAGACCCGACGGAACCGACGCGCAAGGCAACTGCACGCGCGACCACAACCACCAAGCCGAAGCGCGCCACGAAGCCTCGCGCCCCGAAACGCGAAACCGTGCTGTCGATCCAGGGACTTTCGAAGCGTTTCGGCGACACAGTGGCCGTCGACGGGATCGACCTCGCAGTCACCGCGGGCTCCATCTTCGGAATCGTCGGGCCCAACGGCGCGGGGAAGACGACAACACTGTCCATGGTGACCGGGCTGGTGCGACCCGACTCCGGCAGCATCGTTGTGCACGGGGCCGGCGTCTGGGCCAACCCGGCCGTCGCAAAGCGCATCATGGGAGTCCTGCCTGACCGGCTGCGTCTTTTCGACCGTCTGACGGGCGCGCAGCTGCTCTACTATTCCGGAGTGCTTCGCGGATTGGATGCCGCTACCGTGCGGGAGCGCTCGGCAGACCTCACTACCGCATTCGGACTCGAGGATGCCATCAATCGGCTGGTGGCCGACTACTCGGCCGGAATGACAAAGAAGGTAGCGCTGGCGGCGGCGATGATCCATTCGCCGCGACTGCTGGTGCTCGACGAGCCGTTCGAGTCAGTGGATCCGGTATCCGCGGCCAACATCATCGAGATCCTGCAGAATTACACCAAGGCGGGCGGCACAGTCGTGCTGTCGAGCCACAGCATGGATCTCATCCAGCGCATTTGCGACTCGGTCGCGATCATCGTCGCGGGTCGGCTGCTTGCCTCGGGGACGATGAGAAAAGTGCGCGGCGGTGCGAGCCTCGAAGACCGGTTCGTCGAACTCGCGGGAGGGCGCAAGGCGGCGGAGGGCATGGAATGGTTGCACAGTTTCTCGGACTGAAACTCCGGCTCCTGGCCAATCTGTTCCGGCGCAGCCCCTGGCAGGTGGTGGGGATCGTGCTCGGTCTGATCTATGGACTGGGCATTGCGCTGTGGCTCGTCGTCGGACTTGCGGCACTGCGGTTCGCTCCGGTGGACCTCGCCCGAGCTGCCGTGGTCGTCGCCGGGTCGGTGATCGTGCTCGGGTTCTTAGTGCTGCCACTGTTGTTCGGCGTCGACGACGTGCTGGACCCGCGCCGGTTCTCGTTGTTCGGCATTCCGAACCGTCGACTGGCCGGAGCGCTGGCCGTCTCGGCACTGGTCGGTGTGCCGTCCCTGGTGATTTGCGTGGTTGCGGCGGCCCAGATCGTCACCTGGAGCCGCGGCTTCGCCGCGGTGTCGTTCGCGGTCGCGGCGGCGCTGCTGATTGTCGCAACCTGCCTGCTCGGGGCGCGCGTCACAACATCCGTCGCCGCGTTCCAGCTGGCGACCAGGCGCGCCCGGGAGACTACAGGACTGATCGCCCTAATCGCGATCGTGTCGGTCTCGCCGGTGGTCGTGCTGCTCACCAATGTCGACTGGCAGCGGAACGGGTTGGCGATCGTGAGGTCGCTCGCCAAGGTTCTCGGCTGGACTCCGCTGGGCGCCGCATGGGCGGCACCGGCTGACGCGGCCGCCGGAGAGTTCGGCGGTGCGTTCCTTAAACTTCTCGTCGCGTGCGCGTTCGTGGGGCTGCTGTGGCTGGTGTGGCAGGCGCTCGTCGCCTGGATGCTCACCACTGGCCAGCGCGAGCCCGGAGTGCGCGACTACTCCGGTCTCGGTTGGTTTAGTCGGATGCCGGCCACCCCGGCAGGCGCCATCGCCGCGCGGAGCATCACCTACTGGCTGCGGGACGCGCGCTACCGCGTCGCCCTGGTCATCGTGCCGATCGTGCCGACGGTGATGATTCTCATTCTGCTGGTCGGCGGGGTCCCGGGGCGGTTCCTGGTGCTGCTGCCGGTGCCGATCATGTGCTTCTTCCTGGCCTGGAGCACCGTGCACAACGACGTGGCTTACGACAACTCCGCCATCTGGCTTCACGTGGTCGCGAGCACCCCCGGCTGGGCCGACCGGGTGGGTCGGCTGATCCCGGCGCTGGCTCTCGGCATCCTGGTCATCGGGGTCGGGGCACCGGTCTGCGCAATGATTGCCGGGGACTGGTCGATGTTGCCATCGCTGATCGGGGTCAGCGGATGCGTGCTGCTGTGCGGCCTCGGGTTGTCCAGCATCATGTCGGTGCGCTTCCCGTACCCCACGGTGCGACCAGGGGACAGCCCGTTCACACAGCCTCAGTCCAGCGCGACGGCGGCCACCTGGATGCAGTCCCTGACCGTGCTGGCGATCATCGCGCTGGTGACGCCGTCGGTCATCCTCGCGTTCCTCGGTCTCGAGTTCGGGGCGCTGTGGCACTTCGCGTCGCTGGGCGCCGGGATCGTGATCGGCCTGGCCGTGCTGGTGATCGGGATCGCGTGGGGTGGGCGGATGTTTGAGTCGCGGGGGCCGGAGCTGCTCGCGTTCGCACTGCGAAACTGAACCGCTGCGCACACGCTCAACAGCGGCAATCGAGCCCGATTGTGCTTAAGATTGGCGCATGAGCAGCACAGATTCTGGAACCTCAACGCTCGACCGCGAACTGGAAGAACTCCTCCGGCAGGAAGTGGAGGAAGGCGACCACGAGCGGTTTTCCCACTACGTGCAGAAAGAGAAGATTCTGCAGTCGGCGATCAGCGGCAAACCGGTGATCGCTCTGTGCGGCAAGGTGTGGACGCCGGGACGCGACCCGCAGAAGTTCCCCATCTGCCCGACCTGCAAAGAGATCTACGACAAGTTGAAGAAGTAACGCGGGCCGCGCCAGGGGCACGCTGCGACCAGGGTCAGGCGGCAGCGAACACCGTCTGGAACTCCCGTGTTGGCACCGGGGCGGCACCTTCGACGAGGTAGCGGGCGTAGGCCGACAGGGTGAGAAAGGTCGGGAAGTCCTCCTGCAGCGCCACAGCGCGGAACACGTCGATGGCGTCGTCGAACCGGTCGCCCTCGAACCGTGGGAACGGATGCGCGCTGAGAATGCCTTCCACCACGTCGGCGGTGATGGTCGTGCCATCGTCCGTTCTCGTGCCGTGGTGGATCCACTGCCAGATCTGCGACCGGCTGATCTCCGCGGTGGCCGCGTCCTCCATCAGGTTGTCGATCGCGGCGGCACCGACCCCGCGCAACCACGACTCGATGTATCTGACCGCGACGCGCACGTTGCTGCGCAGTCCAGCGTATGTTACCGATCCGCCGATCTAGCGGATGTCCAGCAATTGGTCCCGCGTCACGTGCACGTCGTGCCGCATCCGGTCCAGCTGGTGTGCGGATCCGCCTAACACCGCGTCGAATTCGGTCCGTGCCGTCTCGATGAGGTCCGGATGCGCGACCCAGGTGCCGTCGAACCCGTCGCCCGCCTCCCGGCGCTTGTCCTCCCGCACCTGTTCGAGGGCCCGCGCCGTCACCTCGGGGTCGCGGCGGTTCGGGATGAACGCGCTCATCCCGCCGATCGCGTGGGCGCCGCGCTTGTGGCAGGTGCTCACCAGAAGCTCGGTGTACGCGCGCATGAATGGCACCGTCATGGTGATCTGCTTGCGGTCCGGCAGCACGTACCAGCTGCCGCGGCTGCGGTAGTTTTTGATGATGCTGAAGATGTAGTCCCAGCGGCCGGCGTTCAGGCCCGCGCAGTGGTCGCGCAGTTCGTACAGGATCTCGTCCATCTCGAAGGCCGCCGAGATCGTTTCGATCAGCACGGTGCCTCGGATCGTGCCGTGGGTGAGGCCCAGGTACTCCTCGGAGTAGGAGAACACGTCGTCCCAGAGCCGGGCTTCCTCGTGGGATTCGATCTTCGGCAGGTAGAAGTACGGGCCGCGCCCCTGTTCGATGAGCGCCGTGGCGTTGTGGAAGAAGTACAGTCCAAAGTCCACCAGGCTTCCGGATGCCGGAACACTGATGTTGGCGCGGTCGACGAAGTCCAGGTGCTTCTCCACCAGGTGCCACCCACGGGGGCGCATCACGATGGTGGGCGTCGTGCCCTTGTGCACCGAGTAGTTCTTTCCGTCGTCGCTGGCATAGTCCAGCGTGCCGCGCACGGCGTCGAGCAGGGTCAGCTGGCCGCTGATCACGTTGTCCCAGGTGGGACTCGTGGCGTCTTCCTGGTCGGCGAGCCACACGTTCGCGCCGGAGTTCAGCGCGTTGATCGCCATCTTCCTGTCGGTTGGTCCGGTGATCTCCACGCGGCGGTCTTCCAGACCGGGACCGGCCCCGGCGACGCGCCAGCTGTCATCAGAACGGATGTTCTCGGTTTCGGGGAGGAAGCGCAGGTCGCGGCCGTTGTCCAGGTCGAAGCGGCGTTGCATCCGCTGCGCGAGGATGTCGTGACGGCGGCCGGCGAACCTGTCGTGCAGGTGCGCGAGGAAGCGCAGTGCGTCCTCGGTGAGGATCTCGTCGTATCGCTCACCCCGGCTTCCCTCGATCTGGATTCGTGGTTCGGTGCCGGTATTGCGCTCGGTGTCTATCCGGGTGTTGGGCCCGGTGTTGGTCTTGGTTGTCATGTCATCTTCCTTAAAAGTTCTGGTTGCGGTGGTGAGCGGTCTGCAGTGGCTCAGTAGGCCCGGCTCAGTGGAATTGGGCGGTCTCGGTGGAGCCGGCCATGGCGAGGGTTTTGCTCTCGGGGTTGAGAGCGGAGGCGATCCGGTCGAAGTATCCGGTACCAACCTCGCGCTGGTGGCGCGTGGCCGTGTATCCGTCGCTTTCGGAGGCGAACTCGGCCTCTTGAAGCTCGACGTAGGCGCTCATGTGGCGCCTGCTGTAGTCCCGGGCGAGCGAGAACATGGAGTGGTTGAGTGCGTGGAAACCCGCGAGGGTCACGAACTGGAAGGCATACCCCATGGCCGCGAGCTCCTTTTGAAAGCTTGCGATCTGGTCGTCGTCGAGGGCGTTCTTCCAATTGAACGACGGCGAGCAGTTGTATGCCAACTTTTTTCCTGGGAATTCGCGATGGATCGCCTCGGCGAAGGTGCGGGCCAGGTCGATGTCCGGCACGCCGCTTTCCACCCAGAGCAGGTCGGCGTATGGCGCGAACGCAAGTCCGCGGCTGATGACGGTCTGGATGCCCGGAGTCGTCTCGTAGAAGCCATCGGCGGTGCGCTCCCCGGTGAGGAACGGCGCATCCCGCTCGTCGATGTCGCTGGTGAGCAGATTGGCGGCCAGCGAATCGGTGCGGGCAATGATGACAGTGGGCACGTCCGCGACATCCGCGGCCAGCCGCGCCGCGTTCAGGGTACGGATGTGCTGGCTTGTGGGGACGAGCACCTTACCTCCCATGTGTCCGCACTTCTTCTCGCTGGCCAACTGGTCTTCGAAGTGCACGCCCGCGGCCCCGGCGTCGATCATGGCCGACATGAGCTCGTAAGCATTGAGTGGGCCGCCGAAGCCGGCTTCGGCATCCGCCACGATCGGCGCGATCCAGTCGATCGCGGAACCTGACCGCGTCGCCTCCGCGTCGCCGGTCCCGTCGACCTCGGTGAAGGCGACCTGGTCCGCGCGCAGCAACGCATTGTTGATTCTGCGCACGACCGCCGGCACCGAGTTCGCGGGGTACAGGCTCTGGTCAGGGTAGGTCTGCCCTGCCAGGTTGGCGTCGGCCGCGACCTGCCATCCGGACAGGTAAATCGCCTTCAGTCCGGCGCGGATCTGCTGCACCGCCTGATTCCCGGTGAGTGCTCCGAGCGCGGCAACCCAGCTCTGGCTGCCGTCGTCGCTCCGCTCCTGGAGGAGCCGCCACAGGTTCTGTGCACCGCGGCGTGCCAGGGTGCGCTCCTCACGGACACTGCCACGAAGGGCGACGACATCCTGTGCGCTGAAGTCTCGGATGATGCCGCTCCAGCGTGCGTCGGCGCTCCACAGCGCCTCCAGCTCGGCGGCGTTCTGCGTTTGGTCTCCCGGTCGTGTGGTCATGGGGTTCTCCTTTGATGTCGTTGATCCCACACTGGGGCAACATCTGACGGTCTTCACCGAAAATGTTCCTAGAAATTCGTCCGTTTTTCTATTCCCTGCAAGAACCGGGTGTGCGAGCCTAGTCGGATGACTCTAGAAGCAGTGCCGATCCCGCACGATGAAGAGATGCTCGACTCGCTCACACTCGGCAAGCGCATCCGTCAGTTGCGCAAAGACCGCGGCATGACACTGGACGACGTCGGTGCCGCGATCGGTCGTGCGGCCTCCCAGGTCAGCGTGCTCGAGAACGGAAAACGTGAGCCGCGACTGGGCGATCTGCGCTCGGTAGCCAACGCGCTCGGTGTGTCTCTGGAGCAACTGCTCGCCGCGGATGCGCTGCCCAAGCGGGCGCAACTGGAGATCGCACTCGAGCGGGCGCAACGCGGACCGTTGTTCGGCTCGCTCGGTTTGAGTCCGCTGCACGTGCGCAAGGGACTCAGCGACGAGGCGATCGAGACCATTGTCGCGTTGCACGCCGAGCTGGACAGGCTGCACCGGGAGCGCGCCGCAACACCGGAAGAGGCCCGGCGGGCGAATACCGAGCTGCGGCGGCAGATGCGCACACAGAACAATTACTTTCCGGAGCTGGAGGCTCAAGCGCGTCAGTTGCTCGCCACGGTTGAGCACACCGGCGGTCCGCTGTCGCAGCGCGTCGCCTCGGACCTGGCGGCGCATCTCGGGTTCTCGCTGCACTACGTTGGTGACCTGCCGAACTCGACGAGGTCGGTGAGCGATCTGAAGCATCACCGGATCTACCTGAAGATCAACGCCGGCGGAGACCCGCGTACCGTGTTGCTGCAGGCTCTCGCCGGTCACGTACTGGGCGCGAAACAGCCGAAGGACTACCGAGACTTTCTGTTGCAGCGCGTGGAGACGAACTACCTGGCCGCGGCGCTCATGGTGCCAGAGGACGACGCCGTCGCCTTCCTCTCGGAGGCGAAAGACAAGCGGGAGCTGTCAGTCGAGGACCTTCGCGACGCGTTCGCGGTGAGCTATGAGACGGCGGCGCACCGGTTCACGAACCTCGCCACGCAGCACCTGGGTATTCCGCTGCATTTTCTCAAGGTGCACGAGTCTGGCACGATCTCCAAGGCGTACGAGAACGACAACGCCGCCTTTCCGACGGATGTGCTCGGTGCGGTTGAGGGGCAACCGGTGTGCCGAAAATGGAGCGCCCGCCGCGTGTTCGATGCCGAGGACCGATTCAGCCCCTTCCACCAGTACACCGACAAGCCCAACGGCACCTACTGGTGCACCTCCAGCATCCAGTCCACCACGCAGGGCGCGTTTTCGGTCAGCGTCGGTACGCCGTTCAGCCACGTGAAGTGGTTCCGCGGCCGTGACACCGCTAACCGGCAGATCTCCACCTGCCCCGACGAGTCGTGCTGCCGCAGCGCGCCATCCGGCCTCGCCGCCACCTGGGAGGGCAATGCGTTCCCTAGCGCCCGGATGCAATCCTCCCTGCTCGCCGCCATGCCGGCCGGCGTCTACCCCGGCGTGGACCAAACCGAGGTCTACGAGTTCCTCGAGGCGCACGCGCCTCGCTAGCCGGCGCTTCGCTCGCCGTCGTTTGCCGATCGATAGTCTTCCGGTCGAAACCGTGTGCCGCGGCGCACCGTCTCGACTGGGAAGCTATCGCTGGGGCACCCTCACCCGCAAGGTGGCCGGTTAGCAGAAGATCGTGGGGATCACCGGTTCGCCGCGCGCAAGGCGGAACGCCTCCTGCGGCAACTCGGCGATCGCGCCCTTGCAGTGCGCGCGGGCCAGCGCTGTTCCGGCTGCGCCGCGGAACCGGTCATCCGGGGCCCCGTTGTCGATCAGTTGCACGAGCAGCGGGCGGCCGGTACCAGCCGGAGGTTGGCTGCCGACATGGATGGCCTCGCTCGTGGCGATGCCGGCGGAACTGAGGGTGCGCACCGGGAACTTGCGGCCGCCGACGGACAGCTTCGCGGCCGACTTCTTGGCCACGGACACCCACTTGCCGTCGCTGCCCTGCCGGGCGACCAGCTTATACACCATCCCCGCGGTGGGAGCGCCGGAACCGGTGACCACCGACGTGCCCACGCCGTAGGAGTCCACCGGGGCGACACGCAGCGCGGCGATCGCGAACTCGTCGAGATCGCTGGTGACCGTGATAGTGGTTCCCGTCGCACCGAGGGCGTCCAGCTGTTTGCGCACTGCGGCGACCTGACCGGGCAGGTCGCCGCTGTCGATGCGCACCGAGCCCAGGCCGGGGCCCGCGACCTTCACAGCCAG
Organism: Terrimesophilobacter sp.; assembly: GCA_039920505.1. Taxonomy (GTDB): domain Bacteria; phylum Actinomycetota; class Actinomycetes; order Actinomycetales; family Microbacteriaceae; genus Parafrigoribacterium. The sequence goes on along the minus strand of JBDSDO010000030.1, from coordinate 706 downwards.
CTCCACCGCCGCCGTAACGTCGTAGGTGTCGACGAGCAGCGTGGTGTCGGGGCCGAGGGCGGCAACTTGAGCGCGGAAAGCATCCTCCTCGCTGTCGTGCAGCAGGGTGAACGAGTGCGCCGCGGTACCCATCGTCGGCACTCCCCAGGAGCGGCCGGCCTCGAGGTTGCTGGTCGCGCTGAATCCGGCGATGAACGCAGCCCGGGCGGCCGCCACCGCGCCCCGCTCAGTGGCGCGGCGCGAGCCCATCTCCGCGACGGGCCGGTCACCGGCCGCGCCGACCATGCGGGCGGCGGCGCTGGCGACGGCGGTGTCGTAGTTGAGCACGCTGAGCACAAGGGTTTCGAGCAGCACCGCCTCGGCGAAGGTGCCCTCCACGACGAGGACAGGCGAGCTTGGAAAGTACACCTCGCCCTCCTGGTAACCCCACACGTCGCCGGTGAACCGGTAATTCGCGAGCCAGTCCAGGGTGGGGGAGTCGACGATCGCGTTGTCTCGCAGCCAGCGGATCTCGGCATCCTGGAACCGGAAGTCGGCGATCGCGTCGAGCAGCCGCCCGGTGCCGGCCAGCACGCCGTAGCGGCGACCGACAGGCAGGTGCCGGGCGAACACCTCGAACACGCAGCGTCGGTTGTGTGTGCCGGCGCGGATGGCGGCATCGAGCATCGTCAGTTCATAGCGGTCGGTGAGGAGTGCGCTGGTCACA
>JBDSDO010000029.1:0-12964 GCA_039920505.1 Terrimesophilobacter sp. | reverse complement strand
CCCCCAGCGTGGATTGTCGCGCGGCACGAAGCTCTCCGACATGTCGATCTGCCGCGGCCACAGCACCCAGTCACCGGCCAGGACGACCACCACGAGGGCAGAACCAGTTCTCCAGTTCCGACCAGGTGTCGCAGGCGCTGAACCTGGGAGGTCTGGTGAACGACCAGAACCGGCAGCTGTCCACCTGCACCAACAACGCGACCACGTTGCAGCGCTGCGGCACCGCACCCGATCTCACCGGGCTGCAAGACTGGTTCAACACCCCAGGCGACGCCGCGATCGATCTGGCGGATGCGCGTGGCAAGGTGGTCCTGATCGACTTCTGGGCCTACAGCTGCATCAACTGTCAGCGCTCCGTGCCGCACGTGGTCGCCTGGGACGATGCCTACCGCGACGCCGGCCTGACGGTGATCGGCATCCACTCCCCGGAGTATGCGTTCGAGAAATCCCCGGCGAACGTCAAGGCCGGAGCTGCGGCGCTCGGCATCGAGTACCCCGTGGCGCTGGATAACAACCTCTCCACCTGGACCAATTACCGCAATCGGTACTGGCCCGCCCACTACCTCATCGATGCGCAGGGCGTTGTGCGGAACATCCAGTTCGGCGAGGGCAACTACGCTGCGACAGAGACGATGATGCGCCAACTGCTGCGCGAGGCGCATCCGGATGCTGCGCTGCCCACACCGACGGACCTCGCCGACACCACGCCCGTCTCCAGCTCGTCGTCCGGCACGATCACGCCAGAAAGCTACCTCGGCACGACCAAGGAGGTGAACTTTGGCGGCACGCAGAAATACTCCTCGCTCACCGACTCGTTCGACTTCCCGAAAAAGCTGGCGAAGAACTCGTTCGCGCTGAGCGGCGACTGGTCGCTGCAGACGCAGCACATCTCGCCGACCTCCGAGGCCGCCCAGGTGCGCCTGAACTACACGGCGCGGGAGGTGCGAATGGTCCTGGCCGGCTCCGGCACCGTCACCATCAGCCACGGCGGCACCTCGCGTACGATCTCGGTCTCCGGGGTGCCCCGCTCGTACCAGCTGCTGCGCACTCAGTCATTGGGATCCGGCACCGTGGACGTGTCGGTCGGCGCCGGCGTGCAGGCCTTCTCGTTCACGTTCGGCTAGACGCGGCTGGTGCGGTTCAGCTTTCGATGGCGAGAATCGGGTCGGTCGTCGGGGTCTGCGATCCGCCCTTGGGCTCGATCGTCACCCCAACGACATCACCGGCCTTCATGGTGCCTTCGAGCACCTGCCAGGTAGTGCCGTCCTCGCCCAGTTGCATCGTGCCGGCAGGCGCGGCGCTCGGCCCGGTCATGTACCAGAGCTCGTAGATCTTGTCGGCCGGCAGCGGCTTCAATCCGTCGACGAAGAGGGCGGACTTGCCCAGCTGCACTGACCACACCAGCGTGGCAGTGCCGCCGCCGGTGAGTGGAACAGATGCGCGCTGCGAGTCGTTGGACGACACGATCTGCGCCAGCGTCGGCGATTGTGCCTGCTGAAGCGAGGGGCCTCGCCCGAAGGCGTCGCCGACGACCGCTCCGCCGGCGAACAATACGATGGCGGCAGCTGCGGCGGCCAGGATGATCGTGGGGCGACGCGTCCATCGTGAGCGGGAGCGTAGTTCCGCCGGGCCGGGCGCATTCGACTCATCCGGCTCCGCGGGTTCGGCCGGCAACTGCGGTGTCGCCGCGATCTGCGCCATGATCCGCGTCTTAAGCGCGGCCGACGGTGCGACAGCGGGCGAGCCGAGCGCCAGTGACGTTGCAACCGCCTCGAACTCCTCGGCCTCCGCACGCCGCGCGGTCGACCCGGCAAGGTACGCCTCGTAGACGGCGGTTTCGGCGGGAGTGAGCGACCCGAGCGCGTAGCCGGCGGCGAGCAGTTCGGAGTCGTCGTTGTCGGTCACAATGCCACCCCCATCAGGTTTCTCAGTCGAATCATGCCATCCCGCATCCGGGTTTTCACCGTGCAGATGGGCACGCCGAGCGTCTGGGCGATCTCGCTGTGCGAGTTGCCGCCGTAGTAGGCGAGGGAGATGACCTGCCGTTGCACGTCCGAGAGTTCGCGCATCGCCGAATCCACCTTCTCTGCCTCAACCCTGATCTCGACGCTCTCCGCCACCTCGTCGTATTCCGGTTCGTAATCGCGCAGTCCGACCCGCGTGTCGCGGTCGCGACCTGCCTGCGAGGAGCGGATTCGGTCGATGGCCCGACGCCTGGCCATCGTGAGAATCCACGTCATCGCTTTCCCCTTATTCGGTTCAACGCGCGAAGCGGATTGCCAGATCTCAAGGAATACCTCCTGGGTGACCTCCTCCGACTGTGCATGGTCGATCAGAACGCGGCGCACCAGGCCGAGGACCCGAGGCGCGATGCGGTCGTAGAGGTCGCTGAACGCGGGCTGGTCGCCCTGGGCAACCTGCTGCAGCAGAGCGTCCAGGGACACGGATGCGACGCCGGCGTCCGCCGGCTCGCCCTCCGTCTCTGCTGTCACAGGTTAAGCATTGCAGGTTGCGTCGAAATAATGGCGTGCGACTAGAATCGACGCACGCCCGACACGAAAGGAGGCTGCACCATGACTGTCCTTGCCATGCCCTCCAGCATTCCCTTCCCTTCTGAGGCCGCCGACTAGCATCCGCGGGTGGCCTCCTTTCTTCGGAGCGTCACCGTGTCATTTTACGAATCATCTGCTGTACCGACCTTTGCCGTACCCACCTTCGCCGGCCTGGCACCAGGCGAGGATCAACGGTGGTCCACCTGGACGAGCATCACACCCTCCGAGCGGGGCCCGCGGCCGTTCCCGGATTGGGTGGTCACCTCCGCCGGCGCCTTCGACACGGAGCTCGGCACCCTGAAGTCCGGCAAGGAGGCGGATGTCTTCCTCATCGAACGCGCCGTGCCGAACGATCCAGCACGCTCGAGCGTTCTCGCCGCCAAGCGGTACCGCAGCCGGGAGACCAGCGACTTCCACCGCTCCGCCCAGTATCAGGAGGGCAGGCGGATGCGTAACACTCGGGACACCCGCGCCGTCGCGAAGAACTCGGCGTACGGCCGGAGGGTCTCCGCCGGGCGCTGGGCGTTCGCCGAGTTCGAAGCGCTGTGCCGGATGTATGCGCGCGGTATGGCGGTGCCCTATCCAGTGCAGGTCAATGGCACCGAACTCCTGATGGAGTTCATTGGCGAGGGAGCGACAGCGGCGCCTCGGCTGTCGGAGGTGCGCGCCGAACGCGACGTGCTGGCCGGATACCTGGATCAGGTCCTGGGCATCCTGCACCAGTTCGCCGCCGCGGGTGTCGCCCACGGCGACCTCTCGGCCTACAACCTGCTTGTGCACAACGAACGTGTGGTGGTGATCGACCTCCCCCAGCTCGTGGAGGTGGTCAGTAACCCGAACGGCATGTCCCTCATGCACCGCGACTGCGTCAACATCTGCGCGTGGTTCACCCGCAGCGGGGTGAACTGCGACGCGGAAGAAGTCTTCGCCGCGCTCCTGCCGGAACTGTACGGCTGACCACTAGCCTGTCAGCATGACGGATGACACACCCGACAATGATGCCGGCGAAGCCACCGACAAGCGCGCCGGCAAGCGCCTGCCGCTCACCTCCGATGACAACGCCGAGGCGGCGGTCGCGCACGCCTATCTGGCGGAACGTCCGATCCCGAAGCGGATGGTACGGGCCTGGGCGTTCTGGGACTGGGGATCCGCCGCGTTCAACGCTGTGGTGACGACGTTCGTGTTCAGCACGTACCTCGCGAGCGGGCTGTTCGTCGACCCGGACATTCTCGCCGCCGCCGGTGATGACTCGCGCAACCCGGCTCTGGTTGCCGCGAAGGCCGGCAATGCGACCCTGATCGGCACGGCGCTGACGATCGCCGGCGTGCTGATCGCACTGCTCGCCCCCATCCTCGGGCAGCGCTCCGATGGATCCGGACGGCGGAAGCTGTGGCTCGGCGTCAACACCGGCCTCGTCGTGCTGTCCATGTTGGCGATGTTTTTTGTCGCCCCGGTGCCCGGATATCTCGTGTTCGGCGCGTCGCTGCTGGCCGTAGGCAACATCTTTTTCGAGTTCGCCAGCGTCAACTACAACGCCATGCTCGTGCAAGTTTCGACTCCGAAGACGATCGGGCGGGTTTCGGGCTTCGGCTGGGGCATGGGCTACGTCGGCGGGATCGTGCTGCTGATCATTCTGCTCGTGCTATTCATTCAGAGCTTCGGCAATCCGAACGGCAACGGCCTGCTCACGGTGCCGACCGGCGCGGCGGGCGGTGCCCTGGACATTCGTCTGGCGATTGTGGTGTCCGCGCTCTGGTTCGCGATCTTCGCGCTGCCCGTGCTGTTGCGGGTGCCGGAGATCCCGCCGCGGGCCAGGCAGAACCGGGTCAGCTTCGCCGCCAGCTACCGGCAGCTGTGGCACACCGTCGCGGCGCTGGGAAAGAAGAGCCCGCAGGTGCTCATGTTCCTGCTGGCCAGTGCGGTGTTCCGGGACGGCCTCGCCGCGGTGTTCACATTCGGCGCGATCATCGCGGCCCAGGTGTTCGGTTTCTCGGCAACCGAAGTGATTTACTTCGCGGTCGCCGCGAACGTCGTTGCGGGGATCGGCACGTTCGTCGGTGGCTGGCTGGATGATCGAGTCGGCGCGAAAAACGTCATCATCTGGTCGCTAGGCGGGCTGATTGTCGCCGGAAGTGCCGTGCTGTTCATTGGCACCGCACAGGGCGGATTCTGGATCGCCGGACTTTCGCTGTCGCTGTTCGTGGGGCCGGTGCAGTCATCCAGCCGCAGCTTCCTCGCCCGGATCACCCCCCACGGGCGTGAGGGCGAGATCTTCGGCCTCTATGCCACGACCGGGCGCGCGGTGAGCTTCCTGGCACCGGGCCTGTTCAGCCTGTTCGTCGGCGCGACCGGCGACACACGGTTCGGCATCATCGGCACCGTGCTCGTGCTGCTCGCCGGACTGCTCCTGATGCTGCCGGTCAAGGCGAAGCAGTCGGTGATCGACTAGTCCTTCAAATCTTCGGGTCTTCGTTGTATGGTCAACGCATGGCAGCGTCGCGACCCATCGGATACTGGCTCAAGCTTGTCGACCAACTGATCGACGATCGGTTCGACGACACCCTTGAGGAGCACGGCGTCACCCGCCGGCAGTGGCAGTTGCTCGGAGCTCTGTCGCATGAGGATGCGACTCTTGAGCAGCTGAACAACGAGATCGCCCCCTTCCTCGATGCGGACAGCGAGGACAGTTCCGCGTCGCACCTCGCGGAGCTCGTGGAAAGCGGATGGATCACTGTTGCTGGCGAGACCTACTCGATCACCGAGCAGGGCCGGGTCGCTTACACCCGGTTGTCCGCTGTCGTGCAAGGCATCCGCGACGCCGTCTCCGAAGGATTCGACGACGAGGAGTACGCGGCCACCATGAGCGCACTCGAGCGGATGGCGCGCAACCTAGGCTGGGAAGGCTGAGCATACTCGACAACGAAAGCAACTTCTCCATGCGGTCGAGGAGCCGGATCGCACGATAAATAGTTATCAACGCCCGAAATGCTAACCTCGACCCATATGGCTGTTGATCCAGAACTTGTTGTTCTCGCGGACGATTCCGGGCATCCGCTCGGCACGTCCGAGAAGCGCACCGTGCACGGTACTGACACACCGTTGCACCTGGCGTTCTCCTGCCATGTCTTCGATGCCGATGGGCGCGTGCTGGTTACCCGGCGGGCGCTGTCGAAGCTGACCTGGCCCGGGGTGTGGACGAACTCCTTTTGCTGGCATCAGGTTCCGGGTGCGAGCGTCGAGTCGGCGGTCACCGCACGTGCGATCATCGAACTCGGCATTGCGATCACCGGGCTCGAGCCGGTGCTGCCGGCCTTCCGCTACCGCGCGGTGGACGCATCCGGAATCGTCGAGAATGAGATTTGCCCGGTCTTCAGTGCGGTGACGACGGATGCCGTTGCCGCGAACCCGGATGAGGTGGCCGAGTGGAAATGGGTCACCCCCGCTGACCTGGGTGCCGCGGTCGCGGCCGCGCCGTACGCGTTCAGCCCGTGGCTGGTGCTGCAGCTGAACGACTGGATTCTCGCCCGCTAAGCGCGTCGCTCTTCACTCCGGTGGTCGAGTCTGCCGAGACCCCGCCCAGATGATGCTCGGTCGCTACCTCGTCACATCCGTCTTGTGGAAGTTCTGGAACGACCGCGACGCGGTCGGCCCGCGCTGGCCCTGGTATCGCGAGCCGTTGGCACCGACGCCGTACGGCTTCTCGGCGGGAGAAGAAAGCTGGAAGAAGCAAAACTGGCCAATCTTAATCCCGGGCCACAGTTTGATCGGCAGCGTGGCGACGTTGCTGAGCTCCAGAGTGACGTGGCCGGAGAATCAGGGATCGACGAAGCCGGCCGTGGAGTGAGTGAGCAGGCCGAGCCGACCCAGGGAGCTTTTGCCCTCAAGGCGGGCGGCGATGTCGTCCGGCAGGGTGATCTGTTCGTAGGTGGACGCGAGCACGAACTCGCCCGGATGCAGAATGAACGGATGATCCTGCTGCGCCTCAACGAGGTGCGTGAGCTCGGGCTGGTCTTCGGCCGGGTCGATGAACGGGTACTTGTGGTTGTCGAACAGTCGAAAGTAGCGGTCGAGCCGCACATCGACGCTGGAGGGCTGCACCATCCCCGGGTCGTACGGGTCGAGGCCCACCCGCCCAGAATCGAGTTGCGCCTTGATATCCCGATCCGATAGCAGCATGACACGAGACTATCTGAGCCGGCTTGGTAGGATGGCCGAGCCGATCGAGCATCCACGAGCCGGCGATGCGAGCGTAGTTCAATGGCAGAACTCCAGCTTCCCAAGCTGGTAGTGCGGGTTCGATTCCCGTCGCTCGCTCTAGAGTCAATTCCCAAGGTAAATGAGACTTTTCGCAACCTACTTGAGACTGACCGATTCCCTAGTTCATATAACGCCCGCCGGCATCGGGCTTAATCTCGGGCCGGCCAAACGCGACACCGCGTGTCCCCCACTGGCTAGATGCGAGTAATGATGGGGAAGTGTGCACAGGTCGTCCCGTTGCCGGGCCGCGCCGCCGCAGTTTCAGCCACTGCTTGAAGACAACTCAGCGGCTGCACTATAGGTGTGCGGGCCGCTGATCGCTTATCGCCAGCGGGTCGGCCGATTTACCAGCCAAACTGATGTTCATTCCCCTGGGATGCAGCATAACGAGCCCACACACACGGCCGATGTTCTACCGGTCAGACAGAACATAGCCGCCCGAACGCATCATTAGTCGACATTCTCTGCATCGCCATCCCGAATCGCTCCGCATGAATGTCACGCAGTGGCGGAGTAAAGACTCATTGCATATTGATGAAAAACGGGAGCGAGAATTCGACGAGCATCTCGACGAGTGGACCGACTCCGAGAGCGATTGCAACGGCGGCCCACCACAGGAAGCCTGGACGGTGTCGAACACCATTCGACGCGAGAACGAGGACCGCAATGGTGGCCCCAGCCGCGCCACACCTTCTCCGGCCATCTCCGACGTCGGCTGCAACCTCATCAGTTTTGGTTGATGGCGAGGAGCGCGACGGCATTGTCGACTTGCCGTTCCGCTTGCCGGAACCCGAGTCGAGCGGAAATCCGGTTTCTATCCCACATCCGCGAGCATCTGAAAATGCCCCGCGGCGATCGCCCCCTTTGCAGGCAGCCGAACATGATCGAAATGTGCCCTTGGTGACCCGGCGGATTCGTGACCGGCCAGTTCTCTCGGGTTCGGCGGTTCAGTGGTCGTGGGTGTGGCGGTGGTGGCTGTCGGGGTAGTGCTCGTGGGTGTGGGTGATCGGCTCGTGCGTGTGGACGTGTTTGTGCCAGCCGGTCGCGCCGATTTCTTGGTCTGCTTCGTGGTCGTGTTGGTGGTGTTCGTCGTGGGTGTGCCAGTGATCGTGGGTGATTGATTCGTGGGTGTGCTCGTGTTCGTGGCGTTCGGTGAGATGCAGCCAGACACCGAGGGCCATGAGGAGGCCCGCGATGATTACGGGCCAACTGATCGAGTCGCCGAGTGTGATGGCGAGTATGGCACCGAAGAATGGGGCGATCGAGAAGTAGGCGCCGGTCCGGGCGGTGCCGACGTGGCGCATGGCGATGATGAAGAGCACGAGGCTGATGCCGTAGGCGACGAGCCCGACGACCATCGCGGAGGCGATGTTGACGACGCCGGGGAGCTGGGCACCGAGCGCGAAGGCGAGGATCAGGTTGACGGGGCCGGCGACTGCGCCTTTGACGGCGGCGAGCCAGGTGGCGTCGTTGAGGGCGATTTTGCGGGTGAGGTTGTTGTCGAGGCCCCAACTAAGACAGGCGCCGAGGATCGCGAGTGAGGGCCAGGGGCTGCCGAAGTTCGCTCCGGACGGGATGCTGAGAACGACCGCTCCGGCGACGATCGCGAGCATGCCGATCGCGATGCGCCGGTCGAAGTTCTCTTTGAACACGAACCAGGCCAATGCCGCGGTGAAGACGCCTTCGGCGTTCAGGAGCAGCGAAGCCCCGGACGCCGGCATGTTCGACAAACCGACCATGAGCAGCACGGGGCCGGCTATACCGCCAAAGAAGATCGCGCCTACAAGTGGCGGGATCTCGGTTCGAGTGATGTGAACGCGGCGTGCGCGGCGGATGAGCCGATAGACGCCTAAGCCAATCCCTGATCCGCAGTAAAGCAGTCCAGCGAGCAGCCAGGGGCTGACATTGTCGTTGAGCAAGATCTTTGCGACGGGGGTACCGGCGCCGAACAGGACAGCCGAGATGAGCGCGGCTTGAACACCAGTATTTCGAAGCGCTCGGAGCATCAGGTGGCGTCCGGGGCGGGGGCGGGCCAGTGGTGCGCGGGAGCGTTCGTGAGGGCGTGCTCGGCTTGAAAAATGGCATCGGAGACAAGACGGCTCGCGTGCTCGTTAGCAAGGCGATAGAACACCCGGGTGCCGTCTTGCCGAGTAGCGACGATGCGGGCCAGGCGCAGCTTCGCCAGGTGTTGGGAGACCGCGGCGGGCGACTTGTCAACGATGTCCGCAAGGTGATTGACGGAGAGCTCACCATCGCGGAGAGCGAGGACGATTCGGACTCGGGTGGCATCGGCGAGCATGCTGAAGATCTCGACCGCGAGTTCGACAAAGGGACCGTCGGGGTCCCGCCCGCAAACCTGTCTATCTGCATCCATATGCAGATTATGTCATGGTAGGCACCGCAGAAACCAGGATCTCCCACCCCCGCGGAAGTGTGCGCTGAGGGTTCCTATTGCGGGCGGTGAGAGGAGCGCGGACAATTCGGAGATGGGCAATAAGGTGTCTGCACCACTCGGCGATGACCCTGTCACGGATTCCGTCATCGTGCCGGACGTGGTCGGGTTGCCTTTCCTCGAAGCAAGCGAGATCGCGTCCGCTGCTGGAGTGAGTGTGGCAAACCCGGACCCAGATGGGCCCCCGATCAGCGCGATTGTCTGGCCGAACAACCCGACAGTTCAATCTCAGCATCCCGCACCCGGAACGGTCACGTACAGGTGGGACTCGCTTGCGGTCTGGCTGCGCTCGGATTTTGAGCCCGACATGGCCCGCAAGCTTGATACACCGCCTCCATCCACCGATCGAGCGCACGCTATGCCGGAAGCACCGATCCAAGTCACGGACGTTGCCAACGAGGAATCACCGGAACGAACTTCGCCCTCTCAACTGCGTTGACGCCCGCAGACCGTTCCCCTGCGAACGCCATCCGCATTTGTAATGGGGCCAGCATCCGACATCGACGATGATGATCGTGAGCACTGCGTCCTCGATTCGGTAGAGAACCCGATAGCCACCGCTGCGCACGCGCCATTCGGGTCGCGCGGTGAGCTTCTTCGCCGATGGCGGCGGGCATCCTCGGCGAGGAGCTCGATCATCGCTTGCACGCGACGTTTTGCTTCCGGGGGAACCTTGCGGATTGTTCGAGTTGCGACGGGAAGGATCTGAACCGTATAGGTCACGACAGCCCGAGGTCGCGTTTCACGTCTTCCCACGGAATGGGGATCTCACCAAGACGTTCGGTTTCCTGCCACGCGACATCGACCGCACGGATGTCAGCGAGTTCGTCCGTGTCTTCGAGCAGCCGGCTCAGTTGATCGGTGTCAATGATCGCCGCGACCGGGCGATTTCTGCGAGTCAGATACACCGGCTCATGCCGCGCCGTGTCGATGATCGACGCGAGACGCCCTCGCGCATCGTGATCGCAACCTCCGTCATACCGCCAGTACAGAGCAAACCGTACATACTGCGCGGTATTTACACGGTAACCTGTTCCACTTGCGGACGCCCCTCGCGCGTATGACGCCCGGTCCAACCGCGCCAATCCGCCACACCGATCTGCACAGGTGTGCTCCCATGTTATATAATTAGTTATATAGAGAAGGGAGCCCCTCATGGCAGTCACGTCAATTGACATCAATCCGGAGGAACTGCTCACCGCAAAGGAGCTAACCGGCTCAACCAGCAACCGGGAAACAGTCGATCTGGCCCTCCGTACGCTGATCGCCCTCCGCCGTCAACCTGCCGCCGTGGAGCGCATCATCGGTCGTCGATTCGCCGACGACCAGATCGACGCGCCCACAATCCGGCCGAGAACCGATTAGTGGCAACCTATCTGGTCGATAACAGCATCTGGCAGAAGGCGAACAAGAGTGACGGGATCGCCGCACGCCTCCGGGCCCTCTCCCCACAACACCTCATCATGACGTGCCCGCCGCAAGTTTTGGAGTACTGTCACTCGGCGCGAAACGCCACGGAGTATGCAGAACTCCGTGAGGACATGGGCAATCTGCTACCCGCGCTGACGCACCCAACTGCGAGCCAAGCGTTGGATATCCAGCAGGCACTCTGGAATCGCGGGTTGATCCGTGCGGCCGGAGCATTCGACTGTCTGATCGCCGCATACGCCGTCGTCAATGACGCCATCATCCTGAACAGTGACCGTGACTTCGGCTTCATCGCGGACGCCACAGGCGGAACCGTCCGCCAGGAGTTCGTACCAGTCAAGGCGTGAGACGCTGCGATACGCCATGCGCTCTCCCATCCGGGACCTACCAAGGATGCAGAGTGATGCCCAATCGAACTTACACGGACACCGAGATTGAGGCCGGCATCCACACCGCCCTGAAACGTCACGACGTGGAGGTAATACGCGGCCTGATAGGACTGCTGGCGTTGTAGAACCCGTCGCGTGCCGAGGAGGTCCGGCATGCGATCCGGTTCGGGCTGAGCCTCGCTGCGGGCGACTCTCCGGATTTTCCGGATAGTTCGGGAGGGTTCTCGATGAGCACCGATGCAACTACTAGCTCTGAGTTAACAGTTCGCACAACTAAGAACGTAGTTACATGTGCTGGACGGGGCCGACTCCACAACTGCGCGCCTACGATGCGTCATCGCCGAACAGCGGGCACCGGCGAGACTCATCCGCATGGCGGATCGGCGACCTTGGTAGTTCGCCGTTCGCAACGGTTAGCCACCGAGTGCGATCTTGAGCACCTCGATGCTCAACATCGGGATCTCAACAAGCAATCCGGCGGTCACCGGGGTCCGAAGTTTCGCGGCGTATTCCCTCCACTTGGCTTTATGCCCCTGGGACCGCGCCTCGGCGGCCATGAGCGAGACCCACAGTTGCTGCAATGCGTCTTCGGCGTCAAACTTTCCGGTTGCCTTGTACTCGTCCGATGCGCGACGCATCTGATTAACAAGTTTCACCATGTAAGAGCGCAACGCGGGGTCCACCCCGGCATCTTCAGAAAGCAACTCGACGATCCCATCGAGATAGGCATCGAAATTCGCAAAGTGCGTGAGATCAACTCGCGGTGCCCTCCCCGCCAGGACAACATCGAGCGCCATCAACATGTCGATTCGCGACGCGTTATAGAGCTGCTCGCTGCCGTTGGTTGTGCTCCAACCGTGTGGAAAGGTGAGCACGTTATACGCCCACTGCATGGATGCCTCGCGAAACACCTCCATGGACTGCCCAGTCGCTTCGACCTCATCCAGGGCCACGCGGATGTCGCTAACGAGCTTCATCGCGAGAATATGTTCGGCGACGGATTTGGCCGGATCATTCATCTCCCGGTCATTCTGTGGGTGCGATTGGCCCCGCCACGCGTTGAATATTTCGAGCAGTTCCGCGGCCAGATTCACCATGTTCGAATTTTAGTGAGGAACCGACGCGTATGAAACCTCAACCTGCCCGACAATGCAATGGCCCCGCTCAAGTTCGCCATATGGTCATCGGCAGGAGCCGCTCCACGGTCTCTCGAAGCTCGCGCGCAGGTCGTCATCTCGGACGACCCTGCGGCAGAACCCGCTACTGAGGTCGCGACGGTAGGGGACGCGCGGCGGCTTAATCATGGCGTCGCCGCGCTCCGATATCGGCGGCCAGTGCCTCACCGCACTCGCTAGCAGGGGGAACGCTGCGAGCTGTGATCTCCTGCAGACCACCCGCCGCAGCGCTGTTTCGCAGCGCCCTATCCTCTCGTCGAGACTGTCGCTAGCATGGTTGATCATCCTCCGACCGACCCCGCAACATTCGGTCATTCGACAAGAAAGCACAGCACTGCCACACACAGTGTGAGGACAAGTCCTATGACCTCAACAGAGCGAGGGTCCGACGGTCCAGTGCTAGGCGCGCGCACGTTTCAGGCGTCGGGTTCGTCCTACGACGCGTTCATGGGCCGGTACTCGCAACCCCTGGCAGTCGCCTTCGCCGCGGCTGCCGGGATCACCCCGGGGATGTCGGCGTTGGACGTCGGATGCGGCCCGTGTGCGTTGACCAGCATGCTGGTCGACCGGCTCAGCATCGAGGCGGTGTCGGCGTGCGACCCTTCGGACACCTTCGTCGCCGAATGCATCACCCGGCACCCGAGTGTCGACATCCGCCCCGGTCGCGCCGAGGCGATCCCGTTCGAGGACGACAGCTTCGACGCCATCCTG
>JBDSDO010000028.1:0-8052 GCA_039920505.1 Terrimesophilobacter sp. | reverse complement strand
TATGTGCAGGAATCACCGAACGCCATCGGCGGTCGCGGACTGTCGCTAGGGCGGATCTATCGCCGTGACGGTGCCCTGATGGCCAGTATCGCGCAAGAAGGAATGGTGCGGGTCACTGGCGGACGTTAGTCGACCGTCACGAAATCGATGAGTTGCTCCACCCTGCCCAGCAGCACGGGTTCGAGATCGGCGTAGGTCTTCACCTTTACCAGGATGCCCTGCCAGGCCCTGGCGATGTCGGCCTGGTCCTCGTGCGGCCAGCCCAAGGCTTCGCAGATGCCGTGCTTCCATTCGATCGATCGCGGGATGTCCGGCCAATTCTTCAGTCCCAGCCTGGTCGGCTTGACCGCCTGCCAGATATCGATGAACGGATGCCCGACGACGAGCACATCCGCGCCGAACCCCCCACGTTCGACGGCGTCGGCGATGCGGCTCTCTTTGGAACCTGCCACCAGATGATCGACGAGCACGCCGATGCGGCGGCCGGGTCCCGGCCGAAACAGGCCGAGCATGGCCTCCAGGTTGTCGGCGCCCTCGATGTACTCGACGACCACGCCCTCGACGCGCAGGTCAGCCCCCCACACGCGTTCGACCAGTTCGGCGTCATGCCGGCCCTCGACGAAAATCCGGCTCGCCCTGGCCACCCGGGCCGGAGCATCCGTCACGGCGCGGGAGCCGGATGCGGTATACGCGCGCTGGGCCCCGTGCCGGATGGGCGCGACCACCTCGACGGGTTCGCCCTCGAGCAAGAGCCCTCGACCGAACGGGAACACTCGTACTGCCAGGCGGCGGTCTTCCAATTGGATGCCGATCTTGTCGACGTTCACGACCGCGCCGCAGAAGCCGGTGGCGCTGTCTTCGAGAACGAGCCCGTGCGTCGCCTCTACGACACGGAGCTTCCGCGGGACGACCCGACGGGAGAAGCCGGTGAGCGCGTCAGCCCCATAGCGATCGGCTCCGGAGTACTGGGGGCCGTGGGTATCGTCGTGTGGCACCCGTCGAGATTAACCGATTTGCAGGCTGCGGAGCGGTTGACTGGCCGGGAACGGTGCGAACGGTTTCACTTGTTCGAGGCGGGAAGCCGAACCGATTCTCAGCCGCGGCGGGTGAACACGACAGGATCCTCGACGTAGGGCGTCCACGCCGCGCGCTCGACGTCGTTGATGCGGCGCGGGCGCCCCGTCGTCGCGTCGACAATAACCATGGTGGTCGCGGCTCGCGCGTACAGGACTGCCGGCTCACCGGCGTAGACCTCGTAGCTGACTTTTACGCTCGCGCCGCCGAGTCCGCCGATCCACAGCTGCACGTCGACGGGCTGCCGCTGGTACGACAGCGGTTTCAGGTATTCAATCTCATGGTGCGCGATGAGGCTGTGCGTGTCGGCTCCGGCGTGGGCGCCGGCATCCAGCACCGCCGTCGGCAGCAGTTCGTCGCCGCTGCCCGGTACCCAGAACATCCGTACCCGGGCTTCCTCGAGCAGCCGCAGCATTTCCACGTTGTTGAGGTGGTTGTACGCGTCGAGGTCTGCCCACCGCAAGTGGATGGGGATGTGGATGCGCATCGGGCTAACCGCGGGTGAGCTTGCGGTACACGGAGCGGTGCGGCTTGGCTGCATCCGGGCCCAGGCGTGCGATCTTGTCTTCCTCGTACGCGTCGAAGTTGCCCTCGAACCAGTGCCAGTGCGCCGGATCGTCGTCGGTTCCCTCGTAGGCGAGGATGTGCGTTGCGATTCGGTCGAGGAACCACCTGTCGTGGGTGATGACCACTGCACAACCGGGGAACTCGATGAGGGCGTTCTCCAGACTGGAGAGGGTCTCAATGTCAAGGTCGTTGGTGGGCTCGTCGAGCAGCAGCAGGTTGCCGCCCTGCTTCAGGGTGAGCGCCAGATTCAGCCGATTCCGCTCACCGCCGGAGAGCACGCCGGCCTTCTTCTGCTGATCAGGGCCCTTGAAGCCGAACTGGGACACGTAGGCGCGGGACGGAATCTCGGTCTTGCCCACCGTGATGTAGTCGTGCCCCTCAGAGACGACCTCCCAGAGCGTTTTCTGCGGGTCGATCCCACTTCTGGTCTGGTCCACATACGAGATCTGTACGGTGTCGCCGATTTTCAGCTCGCCGTCGTCGAGCGGTTCGAGACCCACGATGGTCTTGAACAGGGTGGTCTTACCTACCCCGTTGGGGCCGATGATGCCGACGATGCCGTTGCGGGGCAAGGTGAAGCTGAGATTGTCGATGAGCAGACGGTCGCCGAAGCCCTTGACGAGCTTCTTCGCGTCGATTACTTGCGAGCCGAGTCTCGGTCCGACCGGAATCACGATCTCATCGAAGTCGAGCTTCCTGGTCTTCTCAGCCTCCGTGACCATTTCCTCGTATCGAGCCAGCCTGGCCTTGGACTTGGTCTGCCGGCCCTTGGCGTTGCTGCGCACCCACTCGAGCTCGTTGGTGAGCCGCTTCGCGAGCTTCTGGTCTCTCTTGCCCTGGATGTTGAGGCGCTCTGCCTTTTTCTCCAGGTAGGTCGAGTAGTTGCCCTCGTACGGATACAAGTGGCCGCGGTCGACTTCGGCGATCCACTCTGCGACGTGGTCGAGGAAGTACCGATCGTGGGTGACGGCGAGCACGGCGCCGGGGTATTTCGCCAGGTGCTGCTCCAGCCAGAGCACGCTCTCAGCGTCGAGGTGGTTTGTCGGTTCGTCCAGCAGCAGCAGGTCTGGCTTCTGCAGCAGCAGCCGGGTGAGGGCGACACGACGTTTTTCCCCGCCGGATAGGTTGACCACTTCCGCGTCCCCTGGCGGGGTGCGCAGCGCGTCCATGGCTTGTTCGAGTTGCGAATCGAGATCCCACGCGTCGGCGGCGTCGATCTCTTCTTGCAGTGTCCCCATCTCGGCAAGCAGGGCTTCGAAGTCGGCGTCCGGCTCGGCCATCTCCAGGCCGATCGCGGCGTGGCGGTCGACCTTCGCCTTGATTTCACCCACGCCTTCCTGCACGTTCTCGAGCACCGTCTTGGATTCGTCGAGCTCGGGCTCCTGCATGAGGATGCCGACGCTGTAGCCGGGGCTGAGTCTGGCTTCGCCGTTGCTTGGAGTGTCGAGGCCGGCCATGATCTTCAGGATCGTGGATTTTCCGGCCCCGTTCGGGCCCACGACGCCGATCTTTGCGCCGGGCAGGAACGACATCGTGACGTCGTCGAGAATGAGTTTGTCGCCGACCGCCTTGCGGGCGCGGACCATCGAGTAAATATATTCGGCCATGATTACCAGTCTGCCCTACCAGTCGATGGGGCGGGTCTTGCCGACCAGGCATCCGCCGGTGGCCAGCGCCGGCCCGACCACGCTGCTGTACTCCCCGCCGCCGAACTGACCGATGAGGCAGTCGCTGCCGAGTTGCACGGCGAACTGAATCGAGTCGGTGCTGTTGTGGGTCGGAGTGGTGTCCGGGGTGACTTGCATCGCGCTCTTGTCGAACCCGGCGACAACGAGACTATCGACGATCGCCCGGCCATTAGCGTGCGGTTGCGCGGCAAACAGTGCGTTGTTCACCGAATCGAAGTACGGGAGATTCTCCTTGGCCGTGCCGTCGGGCACAAGCTGTGGCGCTGCGGGCTGCGCGGGCGCGTGCGTCGGCGCCTGCGCCGGCGAGGCCACTGGCGCCTGGCTTGCCGTGGGCGCGACTACCTGCGGCGACCCGCACCCGGTGAGCCCGAAAATAGTGGTCAACACCGCAAGCACTGCGAGCGCGCCGCGGAATTTGCCCATCGAGTCACCCCTCAGAAGTCGCCGCGGTCACGCGGGGTCGGCCGCGGCCGCCGACTTCGAGTCTACGGGGGACACGTAACGCCCACAGGAAGGGTCGGGATTGCATCAGAAAGGAACAGTCAACTCGTCCGACTCCTCGGCGGCGGGACCCGGTTCCGCGTCCCGAAGCAGCTCACGTTGCTCCTGTTCCACCGCAGCAGAGGAGTCCTCCACCGGCACCCTCGAGTCGGCCGGTGGCTGCTGAGATGCGCCGGAGCCGTCGCCCCAGTCGGATCGGCTCGCAGCGCCTCCGACGACGCGAGAATAGGACGTTCGCCCGAAACACAAGTCGTGACCGATGGAGTCGGCGTTGAGGTCGATGCTGGTGCCCGAACGACCCGAGGATTCCCAGTCGTGGATGCGCAGTCGGCCGACCACGATCACGCGATCGCCCTTGGTCACCGATTCCAGCACGTTGACCGCCAACTGACGGAACGCGCTGACGGTGTACCAATTCGGGTCATCGTCGATCCAGACGCCCTTAACACGGTCGAAATGGCTCTGGGATGAGAGCAGACGGAAGCTGATCACGGGATGATTCCCGCTCATGCCTCGCTGATGGGGCGGTGTGACTACGACGCCGGCGAGAGTAATGGTGTCATTCATACCGGACAGTGTCGCGGACCGCTCGGAGGCGGAACGTACCACGACGCGCATCCGTGGAGATCCCGTCAGAGACAACACTGTGGAGGACAGGAGCACGGCCGTGCGAGTCTAGTGCTCGCGAAACTGTGGCCTTTCCGAACCCGGCACCAGGCTCGCGAACAACGCGCCCTTGGCGGCATCCAGAGTCGGATAGACGCCCCGGAAATCGTCATCGCTCAACAGCTTGAACGTGTATCCGTCGGCAACGCGGTGAATCGAGCCGATTGCCCCCGATGGCCCGGAAGCCACCCAGGTCTGGCTGGTCAACTCGTTACCAGTTTCGTCGGTTTCCATGGGAACTACCCACTCTCACTAAGGCGTCGAAGTCCCGGGGCGTTTGCGGACGCCAGGGCATGCTGACATGCCATGAGCCTACGCTCCCGACCATAAACTTGGCCCATGACCTACGCACCATCCGCT
Organism: Terrimesophilobacter sp.; assembly: GCA_039920505.1. Lineage (GTDB taxonomy): Bacteria > Actinomycetota > Actinomycetes > Actinomycetales > Microbacteriaceae > Parafrigoribacterium. The sequence goes on along the minus strand of JBDSDO010000028.1, from coordinate 3,196 downwards.
GACCGATACACCTCAATGAACTACCGCCGGACGGGGCGCAGCGGCCTGAAGTTGCCAGCCATCTCCCTCGGCCTCTGGAACAACTTCGGCTCCGACCGGCCCATCGACACGCAACGCGCAATCTTGCGTCGGGCATTCGACAGGGGTGTGACTCATTTCGACCTCGCCAACAATTACGGCTCAGAAGCAGGCTCCGCCGAAACGAACTTCGGCCGCATCTTCGCGCGCGACTTCCGTCCACACCGTGACGAACTGGTGATTTCGAGTAAGGCCGGCTATTACATGTGGGAAGGCCCGTACGGTGAATGGGGGTCCCGCAAGAGCCTCCTCGCCTCGCTGGATGCCAGTCTCGGCAGGATGGGACTGGAGTACGTCGACGTCTTCTATTCGCACCGACCGGACCCCGAGACACCGATCGAGGAGACAATGGGCGCGCTGGCGACCGCGGTGCAGCAGGGCAAGGCCCTCTATGCCGGAATCTCAAACTACAGCCCGCAGCAGGCGCGTGCGGCGCACGCGGCGCTGGCCGAGCACACAATTCCGCTGCTCATCCATCAGCCCAGTTACAGCCTGTTCGACCGCCACGTTGAAAAGGAGGGACTCTTCCCGGTGCTCGACGAGCTGGGAGTGGGATGCATCGTCTACTCGCCGCTGGCGCAGGGGTTGCTCACCGACCGCTACCTGGGCGGCATCCCGGCCGACTCGCGCGCGGCCAAGGGCCGGTGGATGACCGCCGAGAATATCGACTCGACCTACCTCGAGCGCGCACAAGCTCTGAACGAGATCGCGCGGCAGCGCGGCCAGTCCCTCGCCCAACTCGCGCTGACCTGGGTGTTGCGCCAGCCCCTGGTGACCTCCGCTCTCATCGGAGCGAGCAGCGTCGCCCAGCTGGACGACAACCTGGACGCGCTCGGTGGTTCTGCGCTGAGCGCCGAGGAGATCGCGGCGATCGAACCGCTCGCAGTGCACGGCACCGGCTCGCACCAGCACTGATGCGGTACGTGTACGCGCTGCTGGCGGCCCTTGTCCTCGTCGATACCGCCGCCATCACCCTCCGTTAGCGGATGTCGGTGGCCGACTCTAGCCTGATGACGTTCACAACCCAGGGGCCGGCCGCAGATCAGGAGGACTTCATGACCAGACTCAGCTTCGCCGACGCCACGCGGAACGCATCCGCCCTGCTGGTGCGTCCCGGCATCGTTCTCACCAGGCTGCACAACGACCTGTGGCGGGTAACCCGGCCGACCGGGGACGTGCTCGGCTATGTGGAAAGCCTTCCCACCCCAGCCGGCGAGCGATACCGCGCTAAGCGCCTCGTCGCACGCCAAGGTCGGTTTCTCGTCGACGGAGAATTCTGGAGCATGAACGACGCCGTCGAATGTCTGCGTTGACCATAAGCGGCGTTGACCATAAGCGGCGTTGACCATAAGCGGCGTTGACCATAAGCGGCATTGACCATAAGCGGCATTGACCATAAGCGGCATTGATTGAGTGTCGGCGACGACAAACCGCGGATGCTGGTGTACTCTGCGGGAATGCAATGGTGGAATGATTTTGTAGACTGGCTCTCCTCCGATGACGGATGGCGGGTCATCGCAACAGTTATCGTCCCTTTCGTGGCAATCTTGGTCGCCGGCCTGGTCGCCGCGATGATCGGCCGTGGTTCCACCAAACGCGTGCTGTCGCTGAACGAGCGCCAGCAACGCGCTGCCGCCGTCACTGCGATGATCGGAGCGGCTCGTCGCGCCGCCGTCTGGAACACCCTGTCCGACTCCGAGCAACGGCACGCCAACCATTCAGCGCTGGAGGCCGACGTGCGACTGCGCCTCCTCGCCGTAACCGGTGCAGGCCTCGCCTCCGACTGGTGCGCTCACGAGATTGCCATGATGAAAAAAAACGCGGTCAGCTTCAGCTTCCAGGCTGAACAGTCGCTTGTGGAATTCAGGAACCGCGTGATCGAGTGGCACGAACGACCCTCTCGTGCGAAGAAGCTGTTCAAAAACGACCTCGACAGTTGGGCGTACGACACGTCTCTCGCCGATCAGGAACTCGTGGCGCAACAACAGGCCTGGGCCGCCCAGCAGTCAGCCGGTCAACCAGAACCCGCTCTCCACCGTGACCCGGATACCGCGGGTGAAACCGTCTCCCCGACTCCGGCGGCTGCGAGTGCAGTGGCACGGCAGCCCGTCGCGCCGGGCTCTCCTCTCGTTGTGTCCTCACCGATACCCGGCCCACTACCGGCAAGTAAGACCAATCCCGCCACTCAGGATGCGGCCGCGAACGAAGCCGGTTCGCAGGACTCCGTGACGACCAACCGTCCTGAAGGCTCAAGCCATCACAACGCCGATGAAGACGCCGACTCCGATGAGGCTGAATTTCCTCCGGTCTCGGTGAGCCACGTCCGCGAGCGGATCAATCCAGCCCCCGTGGACAACGACGAACTACGCTGAGGCTGCGCCCGACTGACTAGACTCGGTGCCATGACAGAGCGTGCGCCGAACGGACCCCGTGGGATGGTCGTCGTCTACACATGGCTGGTCGCCGCCATTGCGGTGGCGTTAGCCGTCGGCTTTGTCTATACCGTGTGGTTCAAGTAGCGGCCCGGGTCAGACACTTCTTAGACCGCACCGCCGGTGAGCACTGGTACGTCATCGGTGGCAAGCGCGGAAGCCAACTCGGCGGCATCCGGTCCGGTCGCGAGGCGGGCCGGGAACACGCGAGGATGACTCGACGCCATTTCTTCGAGCACGCGGACCACTTGGCTGCTGTAGCCGAACTCGTTGTCGTACCAGATGTACAACACCAGGTTCGATCCGGCACTGATCGTCGCCAAACCATCGACGATGCCGGCACGATGCGAGCCGATGAAGTCGGAAGACACAACCTCGGGTGAGTCGATGAAATCGATCTGCTGCTGCAGTGTGGAATCCAGCGACAGTCGCCGCAGGTAGGAATTGACTTCCTCCTTGGTCGTCTCCGTGCCGAGGTTCAGGTTGAGGATCGCCATCGACACGTTCGGCGTGGGCACCCGGATCGCATTGCCGGTGAGTTTGCCCGCCAGCTGTGGCAGTGCCTTCGCTGCGGCGGTCGCCGCGCCAGTCTGGGTGAGAACCATGTTGAGCACAGCGGAGCGGCCGCGACGGTTGCCCTGGTGCATGTTGTCGATGAGATTTTGGTCGTTCGTGTAGGAGTGCAC
>JBDSDO010000027.1:0-19806 GCA_039920505.1 Terrimesophilobacter sp. | reverse complement strand
TGCCACATCATGTGGCTCGGGTCCCAGTTGAACCCGAACGCCTCACGGTGGCCAATCGCCTCAAGGGTGCGCACGCTCGTCCAGTAGTCGTACGCGATCTCCGAAGGATGCACTTCGTGCGCGAACCGCACACCTTCAGTGTCGAACACGTCGAGGATCGGGTTCCACCTGCTGGCGAAATCCTCGTACCCCGCGTCGATGACGGAGACGGGCACCGGCGGGAACTGGGCGACATACGGCCAGATCTTCGAGCAGGTGAATCCGACCACAACATCCGCACCCAACTTGCGGGCCACCCGCGCCGAACGCTTCATATCCTCTGCTGCGCGCCGGCGTACGCCCTCCGGATCGCCGTCCCCCCAGGTGGACGGCCGCACGATGGCCTGGTGCCGAAAGTCGATCGGGTCGTCGCACACGGCCTGCCCGGTGAGGTGATTCGCGATCGCGAAGACCTTGAGGTTGTGGCGCCCAAGTATCTCCAGCCGTCCCTTCACGTAGGCGTCATCCGTGTCGGCGCGTTCCAGGTCGAGGTGCTCGCCGGAGCAGGCGATCTCCAGGCCGTCGTAGCCCCATTCGCTGGCATAGCGCGCAACCTGCTCGAGCGGCAGGTCGGCCCACTGGCCGGTGAACAGGGTGACTGGATGAGCTGTAGCTGTCATGTCGTGTCCTATCGTTGCCTCACATCATTCCGGCACGCCGGTCCAGCTGCCAGACTCCGCGGCGTCGATCACGGCGATCGTCACCCGCACGGCACGCAGCCCGTCAGTTAAGGGTCACCGCTCGGGGATCCCAGTCCTCTCCGAGCGCGGGCGCGATCTGCACTGTGCTGGTGATCTCGACGCTTTCGTGCTGCTGCCCGGATCCGATGGTCGATGCCATGACGTCGAGCACGTGGAAACCCAATTCCCCAGAGGCGCGCTCCGGACGGCCTGCCCTGATCGCCCGCGCCAACTCAACCACTCCGATGCCACGGCCGGTGGTGGTGCCTTTCGCCGGCCAGGAGGAGACCTGGTCCCCGCTCCGATGCACCGAGATCTCGCCGTCGAAGAAGTTCGGGTCGGGAACGACCATGCTGCCGTCGGTTCCGGCGATTTCGAACTGGGTTCTGCGAATGTCCGAATCGAAGCTGAACACGCTTTGCGCGCTCCGTCCGTCGGCGAACTCGTAGAGTGCCCCGACGTGCGTCGGAACAGTCACATCAAATGTCTCGCCGGCTCGTGGGCCGGATCCGATCGTGCGGCGCGCCTTCGACGTGGAGGTGCTCGCACTCACCCGCACGATCGGGCCGAAGAACTCGACGAGTGCCGTCAGGTAATACGGGCCGACGTCGAACAGCGGACCCGCACCCTCCTGGAACAGGAAGTCAGGACTTGGATGCCACGATTCCGGTCCCGGGTTCTGCATGAGAGTGAGGGCGGTCAGCGGCGTTCCGATCTCTCCGGCCTCCACCAGACGCCGCGCCGACTGCAGGCCGGCCCCGAGGAACGTGTCCGGTGCCGAGGCCACGCGCAGACCTGCAGCGTGGGCCGCGTCGAGCAGCTGCTTGCCCGAGTCCCGGGAGAGAGCGAAGGGTTTCTCGCTCCAGACGTTCTTGCCCGCGGCGATCACCCGGAGAGCGACCTCGACGTGCACCTGAGGGATGGTGATGTTCACTACGATCTCGATGTCGTCATGGGCGAGCAGTTCTGCGACCGATCCGAAGCCGGGGATCCCGAACGCGGCGGCTTGGGCCTGTGCCCGCGACTGGTCGATGTCGGCGATGAACCGCACGTCGAGGTCGGGAAAGGAGGTGAGGTTCTGCAGGTACTGAGTGCTGATGACGCCGGCCCCGATAACTCCTACCTCGACTGGCCCGGTGACCCTCACGCGGCCGCCTCCGTAGTGAGGAAGGCGAAGCTGTCCGCGATGGCCTCAAACCGGTCGCCCCGGGAATCGTCCAACTCGATGACGCGCAATGCGTCGGGGGCCGCTGCGATGATGTCCCAGATCGGAAGCGATCCGGCCCCGACGGCAACCTGATCCTTCGGTTCCAGTGTCCCCGGGCCGTCTTTGATGTGCAACGCCTGCACGCGGTCGCCGAGCCTGCCCAGCAGCGCAACCGGGTCTTGACCGCCGACCGTGACCCAGTAGGTGTCGACTTCGAGCATCACAGCGTCGTCGAGTTCGTCGGCGAACACTTCGAGTGCTGGTCGTCCGTCGACAACGCTGGAAAGTTCGTGCGAGTGGTTGTGGTACCCGATCCGGATGCCATACCGTGTGCCGGTCTTCGCCGCCGCGTTGAGCTCGGCGGCGACCGCGCGCACCCCCGCCAGGCTGGACCAGCGTGCCGGCTCAACGTACGGTTCGATGACGGTGCCGATTCCGAGCTCACGCGCGGCCGCAAAGACGGAGTCGGCGTCGCCGCCGACGAAGTGGGCGTGGGTGGTCGGCGCATCCAACCCCGCACCCCGCAAGGCGTCACCGAGGCCGTCGAACGCCGTGAAGTTGTAGGGTTCCACGATTGTGAAGCCGATGTCGGCGATGCGTTCCAGCGTGCCGGCGAGATCGGCCTCGAGTGCTTCGCGCACTGTGTAGAGCTGAACGGATGGCCGGGACGGGGTCATTATTCTCCTCGAGGTGCGACCCGCCGCGACGTCGCTGCAGGACGCGTTCCATTCAAGCAGGCTTTCACCGAGTGTCAATCGAGAGTTGTAAGTTGTTCGACATCTGTTGTCGGGGCGGCGCACTCGTGTGACCGAATTGCCCCATGATCGAAACTGGGGTGGAATGTGCGGTGTGCCGCGTCGGGCCGCACGGCTGTCTCCGGAACACGCGACAATGTCTAAGTGATGATCCAGCCGACACTCTCGTTGTGGGCAGAACCGGCGACGCTGCCTACTCGCCGGATCGTGGCCCACTCCGAGGACCGCGTCCAGTGGCTGAAGGCGCGCCGGGCCGGCGTGACGGCCACGGATGCGGCGCACCTGTCCAGCGCGCGGTCGGTGCAACGGATAGTGCTCGAGAAACTCATCGGCAGCGGGTTCGGCGGCAACGCCTACACCGATCATGGCCGAGCGCGGGAGCCGGAAATCGCCAGCTGGGTGCAGGAGCACCACGGTATCGCCCCGAGCAGCGCGCTGTTCCGATCCAGAACGCAGCCGTTGCACCTGGCTACACCGGACGGCATCGCTCTCGTGAGCGGGGAGGTAGTGCTTGCGGAGATCAAGACGACCAACAAATCCTGGCGTTCAATCCCGCGGTCCTACTTGCGTCAGGTGTGGTGGCAGCAGTACGTGGTCGGTGCCGAACGCACACTGCTGGTGTGGGAGCAGCACGCGGACTTCGTGCCAGTAAGCGCCGAGCCGCAGTGCCGCTGGATCGAGCGGGATGACAATCAGATCCACGTGCTGGTGGGTCTGGCGAATCGGGTGCTCGAGCTTCTGCACCGCTGAGCTTTTTGTACCGCCGAGCATCCGCCGCGCTGGTCTTTCCCACCGCTGGTTTTTTCCATCCGCGCGCGGGTACGGTAATTTCGGTACATGACCGCAACGGACATCCCCACCACCATGCGCGCGATAGTCGTCAGCCGTCCAGGGCCGCCTGAGGTGCTCAGCATCACGCGGGCTCCACTGCCGATGCTGATCAACTCCGAGGTGCTCGTCAGGGTGGCGGCGGCCGGCATCAATCCCATCGACGCCAAGACCCGGGCCGGTCACGGTGCGGCGGCGGCGGTGCGGTGGCCGGCGATCCTCGGCTACGACTTCAGCGGGACCGTGACCGCGGTGCCGTTCGAGGCGCATCCGCTTCACGTCGGCGACGAGGTCTACGGCATGACCGCCGCGCCGCGCAGCGACGGCAGCTACGCGCAGTATCTGAGCGTGTCGAGTCTCAGCGTCGCTAGGAAGCCGGCTCGGCTTTCCCTCGTCGAGGCGGCGGCCGTACCGCTCGCGGCCATGACGGCATGGGGCATCGTCGTCGACGTCGCGAAGGCGCATCAGGGGCAGCGGATGCTGATCCACGCCGGCTCGGGCGGCGTGGGCCACTTCGCCGTGCAGTTCGCCCGCTACTTCGGGGCGGACGTGACCGCAACGGGTTCGGCGCGCAACCTCGAATTCTTGCGCGAACTGGGTGCCCGCCAGGTGATCGATTACTCTGCGACGCGCTTCGAGGACGTTGTCCACGACATGGACGTCGTCGTTGACCTCGTCGGGAACGTGCACGACGACACCGGCACCCGATCCCTGTCCACCCTGCGCAAGGGCGGTCTGCTCATCAATGTTCCCACCGCAAGCTGGCCGACGGCGATCGAGGATGCTACCGCCGCCGGTATGCGCGCCACCCGGTTCAAGCTGGCGCCGGATGCCCGGCTGCTCGACCGGATCGGTCAGCTCATCGATGCCGGCGACATCCTGGTGCACGTCGACCAGACCTTCGACTGGACGCAGGCGCCGGCGGCACACGCCGCCCTGGAGGCCGGGCACACGCGTGGCAAGATCGTGCTGACTATCGCCTGACCGGCACCGTACCCGGCCGCGCTGGTCCCCTTCGTAAAGGGGGCTAGAGGATTCGCTCGCGCACGAAGTCGTCTTCCCATTTCCCGCCGACCAGGAATTTCTTGGTGCCGACAATACCGAATCCGCTCTTCTCGTAGAACCGGTTCGCCCTGGGATTGTGCTGGTTGACGCCGAGCCAGACGCTGGCGAACCCGCGCGCGCGGGCCGCGTCGACGGAGGCGGCCATGAGTTCGGCGGCAAGTCCACGGCCGTGATGACCGGCGAGCACGTAGACCTTGCTCAACTCGGCCGTTGGGCGTGTACGAACCGCAGATGCGACATCCGGGTCATTCGGATCGGCGCCGGGCGATCCCGGGAAGACCAGCATGGTGTATCCCGCAGGCACACCGCCCGCCTCGGCAATCAGCAGCGTCCGGTCGGGATCCGCGAGGTACTCGGCGAAACGTGCCTCGGACAACTGGTGGGCGACGAAGTCGTCAATGGCCAACTGCAGGGTTCCGGGAGGGCAGGCCAGAGCGAACGTCGCTGCCGCCAGGGAATGCAACAACGCGGCGTCCGAAGACACCGCGTTGCGCACTGCAATGGTCACAACAGTTACCTACAGAACGTTGACGTCCAACGGGATACCAGGACCGAATGTCGTCGACACGGTGCCCTTGAGGATGTAACGGCCCTTTGAGGAGCTCGGCTTGAGCCGCGCGATCTCATCCAGCGCTGCGGTGATGTTCTCGCTCAGCTGCTCGGCTGTGAACGACGCCTTGCCGGTGACGAAGTGGACGTTGGCGTGCTTGTCGACGCGGAACTCGATCTTGCCGCCCTTGATGTCGGAGACTGCTTTTGCCGTGTCCTGGGTGACGGTTCCGGTCTTCGGGTTCGGCATCAGGCCGCGCGGGCCGAGGATCTTGCCGAGGCGTCCGACCTTGCCCATGAGCTCGGGGGTGGATACCGCTGAATCGAATGCGGTATAGCCGGCGGCAACCTTCTCGATAAGGTCATCGCCACCGACCTCGTCGGCGCCGGCCGCGATGGCTGCCTCAGCGGCGGCTCCCGTAGCGAACACGACGACGCGGGCGGTCTTGCAGGTGCCGTGCGGCAGCACGACAGTGCCGCGGACCATCTGGTCGGCCTTACGGGGATCCACACCGAGGGTCAGCGCGACCTCGACCGTCGAGTTGAATTTGCTGGACCCGGTCTGACGGGCCACCGTGACGGCCTCGGTGGGGGTGTAATACTTGCCGTCTTCGATTTTATCGGCGGCTGCCCGGTAGGCCTTGGACTTCTTTGCCATGTTGTATCTCCTGTAATGAGTGCGCGGTGTGTGTGAGCCTGGCTGGCTCTCCCGCTGGGGTGGTGCTGAGAGGAAAGCGACTACGCGTCGACCGTCACGCCCATGCTGCGGGCGGTGCCGGCAATGATCTTCTCGGCGGCTTCGACGTCGTTCGCGTTGAGGTCGGCCATCTTGGTCTCTGCGATCTGGCGCAGTTGCTCCCTGGAGAGTTTGCCGACTTTCGTGGTGTGCGGCGTGCCGCTGCCCTTGGCGACTCCCGCCGCCTTCTTGATCAGCTCGGCGGCCGGTGGTGTCTTGAGGATGAACGTGAAGGAGCGGTCCTCGTAGACGGTGATTTCCACCGGGATGACGTTGCCGCGCTGGGACTCGGTGGCGGCGTTGTATGCCTTGCAGAACTCCATGATGTTGACGCCGTGCTGTCCGAGCGCCGGCCCGATGGGCGGTGCAGGGTTGGCGGCGCCAGCCTGGATCTGAAGCTTGATCAGGCCCGTAACCTTTTTCTTCGGTGCCATTGTTTTCCCTCTTTCAGTGATCGAGCCGACCGGATGCCCAGCCATGCTCTCCCGTCGGTCCGGCCAATCCGGACCGCGGTGGTTTGGTTAGCTCGCGCTAAAGCTTGGTGACCTGGTCAAAACTGAGTTCGACCGGCGTCTCGCGCTCGAACAGCGACACCAGCACGATGAGCTTGCCGCTCTCGGGCTTGATCTCGCTGATGGAACCCGGAAGGCCGGCGAACGAGCCCTCCTTGATCGTAATGGTTTCGCCGATTTCGAAGTCGACCTCTTGCGGGATCGACCGGCCGACGGACTTCCCACCGCGGGCGCCGGCCTTAGCCGGTGCTTCGACGATCTGCACGAGGCTCTTGAGCATCGAGAAGGCTTCTTCGAACCGCAGCGGGGTCGGGTTGTGTGAGTTGCCCACAAATCCGGTGACTCCCGGGGTGTGCCGCACGACGGACCAGCTGTCCTCGTTGAGGTCCATCCGCACGAGCACATATCCGGGAATGCGCACACGGTTGACCAGTTTGCGCTGGCCGTTCTTGATTTCGACGACATCTTCCATCGGCACCTCGACCTGGTAGACGTAATCTTCCATGGCCATGCTGATGCGGCGGTTCTCGATGTTCTGCTTGACGCGCTTCTCAAAGCCGGCATAGGAATGGATGACGTACCACTTACCCAGCTTCGCCTTCAGTTCCGCGCGGAACTCGGCGTAGGGGTCAACTTCCTCTGGCTCGGCCTCGTCCTCGACGGCTTCCGCTTCGGAGTCCTGCGCCTCAGCCACGGCGTCCAGCGCGGCCTCGAGGTCTTCCTCGGTGTCGCCGTCGTCAACGTGCATGGCGCCACTCTCGGCCGCTTCGACGGATTCCTCTTCTGCCTCGAGTACGTTGCCCTCTTGTGCCTCGTCTTCTTCCGAGGACTGCTCCGCCGCCGTCGCGAGGTCCAATGAGGCGCGTTCTGTGTCAGACACTAAATCTCTTCCATTTCGTTTTTGCCTTGCCGACGCAGTGCGCCGGAGAAGTTTGTGCGGCCGCCGAGTTACTTCGTCGGCCCGTTGCCCCAGATGTACCCGACGGCGGTTCCGAATACCAGGTCGAACCCGGCAACCAAACCCATCATGATGATCACGAAGACCAGCACGACGCCCGTGTAACTGAACAACTCCTTGCGGGTCGGCGTGATGACCTTCCGCATCTCCTGCATAACCTGCCTGAGAAATAAGGCAATGCGACCGATCGGACCGCGCCTGGTGGCGCTGTCCAGTTTGGCGCTCGCGACGATGTCCTCACTCGGTTCGTCGACTGCTTTTCCCGCCACGCTCACAACCTTCCGGTTTCATCAACCATGTGCCGATTAGCACCAAGTGGCACCTCTCGCGCAGCAGGGCGGACAGGACTCGAACCTGCAACCTGCGGTTTTGGAGACCGCTGCTCTACCAATTGAGCCACCACCCTAGACAGAAAAATGTGCGTAACCTCTCTGCGCCGAATTTTCTGGTCTTTCTCGAAAATGGGCATAGAAAAGCATGGCAGATTTCAACCACCTTGAAACAGTGTAGGTCACGCCGGTGGGGCGTGCAAAGCTGGCGGGCAGTCCGCGGCCGCTGGTCACCCGGTGCTTTAAGCTGTTGTCCGTGACCATACCTCTTTCTCGTGTGTCCCGCAGAATCGCCGCCATCGCCGAATCGGCAACCCTCAAGGTGGATGCGAAGGCCAAGGCGTTGAAGGCGCAAGGGCGGCCGATCATCAGCTATGCGGCGGGCGAGCCGAACTTCGCGACGCCCGCGCACATCGTGCAGGCAGCATCCGAAGCGGTACAGGATCCGAAGAACTACAAGTACACCCCGGCTGCCGGGTTACCGGAACTGCGCGAGGCAGTGGCGGCCAAGACGCTCCGTGACAGCGGCCTTGAGGTAGCACCTTCCCAGGTGATCGTGACCAACGGCGGCAAGCACGCGGTCTTCCAATCTTTCGCTGCGCTGCTCGACCCGGGCGACGAGGTCCTCATCCCCACGCCGTACTGGACGACGTACCCGGAGGTCATCAAGCTCGCTGGCGGCGTCCCGGTCACCGTGTTCGCCGGTGCCGACCAGGGTTATCTCGTCACTGTGGAGCAGCTTGAGGCTGCGCGCACCCCGCGCACCAAGATCGTGCTGTTCGTCTCCCCGTCCAACCCGACCGGCGCCGTGTACTCTCTGGAGCAGACCCAGGCCATCGGGCAGTGGGCCCAGGAGCACGGTCTCTGGGTGATCTCGGACGAGATCTACCAGAACTTGGTGTACGACGGCGTGAAGGCGGTCTCCATCGTTTCGGCGGTGCCGGAACTGGCCGATCGCACCCTCCTGGTCAACGGCGTCGCGAAGTCCTACGCGATGACCGGGTGGCGACTCGGTTGGATGGTCGGACCGGCCGACGTGATCAATGCCGCCAGCAACCTGCAGTCGCACCTCACCTCGAACGTGTCGAACATCTCGCAACGTGCGGCAATTGCCGCGCTGAACGGCCCGCAGGCGACGATCGAGAACATGCGGCAGGCGTTCGATGCGCGCCGCAAGGTGATTGTGTCCGAGCTGAACAAGATTTCCGGCATGGTCACCCCCACCCCGCAGGGCGCGTTCTACGTGTACCCGGATGTGTCGGCGCTGCTGAACCGCAGTTGGGGCGGCGTCACGCCGACTACATCGCTCGAGCTGGCCGATCTCATCCTCGACCAGGCAGAAGTCGCCGTGGTACCGGGCGAGGCGTTCGGACCGAGCGGATACCTCCGCCTGAGCTACGCGCTCGCCGACGAGCCGCTGCTCGAGGGCATCCAGCGCTTGCAACGGCTTTTCGCCTAGCGCTCCTCTTGTTCGCCAAATCGCCCGTGCGAACGGTCGGTCATCCGGTCAGCTAGACGGCGGTGGCTCTCCTCGAGCAGGTCGAGTTGTGTCGCGACACCCGCTCCCGCATCATGGACGGATGGGTGAAACGGATGCCGTCGTGCGGGTGCGCGATCTGCGCAAGAGCTACGGAACTTTCACCGCACTGCACGGAGTGAGCTTTGACATCATGCACGGTGAGACTTTCGCTTTGCTCGGGCCGAACGGCGCAGGCAAATCCACGACCATTGAGATTCTCGAGGGCTACCGCGACCGCACTTCGGGCGAGGCGAGCGTGCTCGGCGTCGACCCACGACACGGCGGTATCGAGTGGAAGGCACGTCTGGGAATCGTGCTGCAAAGCGCGGGAGAGAGCGGCAACGTCACCGTTCTGGAACAGCTCACTCACTTCGCGGGATATTACGCCAACCCCCGCGCTGTCGGCGAGGTGATCGACGCCGTCGGGCTCACCGATAAAGCGAAAACTCGCATCGGCAAACTGTCCGGTGGGCAACGCCGGCGGGTGGATGTCGCACTGGGCATCATCGGGCGACCGGAATTGCTGTTTCTCGACGAACCGACCACCGGCTTCGACCCTGAAGCCAGACGCCAGTTCTGGGGACTGATCGACAACCTCAAGAAAGAGGGGGCCACGATCTTGCTCACAACGCATTACCTCGACGAAGCCGCGAACCTCGCGGGCAGGGCCGCGGTCATCAACAACGGGCGGATCATCGATATCGGCAAGATCGATGAGCTCGGCGGAGCGGATGCCCGGACGCCTCTGGTCCGGTGGCACGAACAGGGCAGACTGCGCGAGGAACGCACAGCAGAGCCGGCCAGGGCGGTCGCACGCCTATATGCCGAACACGGTGCCGAACCTGATGGTCTCGAAATCATCCGGCCCAGCTTGGAAGACATCTACCTCAGGCTCGTCAGCGCCGACGCGGCTGGTCGAGTCGGCTTCGGCGGGCCGGCGGCTCCTGCTGCTGAGTCAGTCATCGGCGCTGCCTCCCCTGAGACCGGGATCCGCTCATGAGCGTGACAACGGCCTCTGCACCCCGCCCAACAAACTCGCTCCCCCGCACCCTGCGGCTCGGGTTGTCCCGCGTCGGCTACGAGCTCAAGGTCTACTTCCGGCAAGGCGACTCGGTCTTCTTCAGTTTTTTATTCCCCATCCTTATGCTCGCTGTCTTCGCTGTCGCATTCAGCAGCGCCGGCAACCTCGGCGAAAACCCGGACGGCTCTGGTGGGATCAGCTTCGCAGCCTTCTACCTGCCCGGGATGCTTGCCGCCGGCATGCTCCTCAGCGGCGTGCAGAACCTCGGTGTCGACATCGCCGGGGAGAAGGGCGACGGAACCCTCAAACGTCTGGGCGGCTCTCCCCTGCCCGTTGTCTCCTACTTCATCGGGAAGATCGGCATGGTGATGGTGAGTGCCGTGTTTCAGGCCATCCTGCTGCTTGTTATCGCCCGGTTCGGGTTCAACGTGGCGCTGCCTGGTGATCCCAACAAATGGATGACCTTTGCGTGGGTGTTCCTGCTGGGGGTGATCACCAGTTGCGTGCTCGGAATCGCGCTGTCGGCGGTGCCACGATCGAGCAGAAGCGCAACCGCCGTCGTCATTCCCATCGTGGTGCTGCTGCAGTTCATCTCCGGCGTCTACCTGCAATTCAGCATGCTGCCGGGGTGGCTACAGAATTTTGCCGGCATTTTCCCGCTCAAGTGGATGGCGCAGGGCATGCGGGCGGTGTTCCTCCCGGAGTCGTTCGCCACACTGGAGCAAACCGGCGACTGGAACCTCGGTTGGGTCGCCATCATCATGAGTCTCTGGTTTGTCGTCGGACTGCTGTTGTGCCGTTACACGTTCCGCTGGATCCGCGAGGATGCCTGATCGAGGTGGGGGGCTCAGAGGAGCTTGCGTTCCAGAGCCCAGGCGGTCAGTTCGTGGCGCGAGGAGAGCTGCAGCTTGCGCAGCACGGCCGAGACGTGACTTTCCACCGTTTTCACCGAGATGAACAGGTCTGACGCCACCTCTTTGTACGCAAAGCCGCGCGCGATGAGTCGCATCACCTCGCGCTCACGCGCCGAGAGCCGGTCCAACTCGTCCTCGGTGACGGCCTGCTCCCCTGCGACGGCGCCGAACGCGTCCAGTACGAACCCCGCCAGCCTCGGCGAGAACACGGCATCACCCTCCGCGACCTTCGCCACGGCAGCGCTCACCTCCGTGCCGGAGCTCACCTTGGTGATATACCCGCGAGCGCCCGCCCGGATGACGCCGACGACGTCCTCGGCGGAGTCTGAGACGCTGAGCGCCAGGAATCGTGTTCTCGCCGCGGTGCTGCGCCGGATGACTTCGGCGCCTCCACCACCGGCGCCGCCGGGCAGGTGCACGTCGAGCAGTACGACCTCGGGGGTGAGCTCGGCGATCTGGGCGACGGCAGCATCCACGTCCCCGGCCTCGCCGAGCACCTCGATCGACGCGTCGAGGTCGGCCCGCAGCCCGGAGCGGAAGATGGAGTGGTCATCGACGATGAGCACGCTGGTCATGCGGAGCCTCGATCCTGGGGAAGGTCGAGGTGCAAGTGCACCTCGGTGCCGACGCCGCCCGAGCCAGGGACGACGGTGGCGGAACCACCGGCTCTGGACATCCTGCCGATGATGGATTCCCGGATGCCGAGCCGGTCCGCGGGTAGTGTGTCGAGGTCGACGCCGGAACCCCGGTCGCGGATGAACACGTCGATCGCGTCACCGGAGCTTTCGACATAAACGGAGACGTCGCCTCCGACGTGCCGGGCGGCGTTAAGCATGGCTTCCCGCGCCGCCGCGACGAGTGCCGTGTTGGCGGGGTGAACATCACCGGCAGCCACGACGTCCAATCGCACGGGGTAGTCGAGTTCGATCGCGGCGGCGACTTCCCGAAGCTGGGTGGCGAGGTTTGCACCGGAGGGCGCGGTTCCAGCGAAAAGCCAATCCCGGAGTTCACGCTCCTGCGCCCTGGCGAGCCTGGCGACCTCGGTGGATGCGCCGGCCCGGTTCTGGATCAGCGCGAGAGTCTGCAGCACCGAATCGTGCAGATGGGCGGCGATTTCCGCCCGCTGTTCGTCCCGGACGCGGGCGGCACGCTCGGACATGAGATCTGTCCACAGCCGCACCACACCGGGCGCGGCCACCACGCCTGCCCCGAGCACGATCATCATCACTGCGAGCACCGCGGTCAGCGCATCCGGGCGGGCGCCTCGGGACACCAAGAGCAGTGCTCCGGTCACCATGAGCAACACCGCACCAAGCGACCGCACGAGCAGCCGGTAACGCGGGGTGCGGCCCGGATCACTCTGGTCGAACGCGAGACTCCACGCCGCGGCGCCCCCAGCGAACAGGGTCGACCAGACGATGGCTGCGCCCGGGCTGATTGCCGAATTGGCAAGAATGACGGCCACCATCGCCGCGACAGTCCCACAGCCAAGCAGCAGCGCGCCCACCGGCGCCCGTCGGGTCACCTCCGCGCCGTCGTCGACGCCCGCGGGGGCGATCGGCACGAAAGCCCAGAGCCAGAAGTAGAACAGCAGACCTGCACCACCGAGAAACGCGAACACGACCATCGCGAGGCGCACCCGGCGAACGGGGTAGGCCAGGTGCGCGGCGAGACCCGCGCAGACCCCGCCGATCGTGGACCGGCGAGGCCGCACCAGGGGCGCGCGACCGGGTGGTAGGGCAGCGGCCTGCGCACGACTGTCAGTGGACACCCTTGAATCCAACCAGATCTACCGAGGCACCGAACTGGTGCGACACAGAAATCAGGGTTCACTCAGGGTGAACCCGCATGGTGGGGGCCCGGCAAGTCGGCCACGATCGAAGCATGCAAGCAGACACCACCAACACCCCATCGTCGGCGCCCGCCCCACGTTCCGATCAACCCGGCAACCGTTTATTCAACTGGATGCGCGGACTCGGCATCGTGCGCCAGTCCGGTTGGGTCGGTGGAGTGTGTGCGGGCGTTGCCGCCAGGCTCGGCATCGACGCCATCATCGTGCGCGGCATCGTCGTCGTGCTGGCCATTTTCGGCGGACCCGCGCTCTTGCTGTACGCGGCCGCCTGGCTGCTGCTACCCGATTCCCAGGACCGCATTCATCTAGAGCGGCTCTTCCACGGACAATTCACCCCTCCGGTGATCGCCGCAGGCGTGATTATCCTGCTCGCGTTGCTGCCGATAAGTGGCCTATGGTTCTCGAACCCGGCCCTCTGGATCAGCCCGGCTTCTTGGGCCGGCGCCTGGGGCGGCGCGGCCTGGCCCCTCCTGTGGACGCTTGCCGTCATCGGGGCCATCGTCTGGTTCGTGATCTGGGCCTCCCGCCGCTCGCACGATACCAGCGCCTGGCCAACAGGTGGTGTCTCCACCGCGCCCACCGGCGCCGCGCAGACTGCTGCCGAGGCCACCACCGTGCCCGCTCCGGAACGCCCGACACCACCTCCGGTTCCCGAGGGCGCAGACCCGGACGACCTGGCCGCATGGAAGATGCAGCAGGCAGACTGGAAACGCGAACACGACGCCTGGAAGACCCAGCAGGCGGATTCCGAGAGGGCACTCGCGAGGCAGCGTGCGGACGAACAGCGCCGCATCCGGCAGGAGCACAACGAGAACCGCCGTCGGGAATGGGTGGAACGAAACCAACGCACCCGATCGAACCCGCTCTTCACGTTGATCGCCGTGGGGATCGCCCTGGTGGCCGGCGCGGCCGTCGCCCTGGCGCTTGCCGGTGGAAGCTGGACATTGACCGCGGCGATCACCGGCATGGCGGTCACCCTGGGTGTCCTCGGGCTTGCCATCATCATCAACGGCTTTCGCGGCAAGCGCAGCGGCGGCGCCAGCGGCGTGGGCGTGTTGGTCACGATCGCCCTCGTGCTCAGCTCGCTATTCAGCTGGGTAAGCGGGCCCGTCGTCCAGAACGAGTCCCTGGACTGGTCGCCGAGCTACTCAAACACCGGCTGGAACCAGCGCACCGTCATCAACGGCGCCGCAACCCTCGACCTCAGGGACTACTTCACCGGCCCCGTGGCGGGAGGCGACCACTACGACAACGGCCGGGTGCGCCTCGTCGTGGTCAACGGCGACGTCGACGTGACGGTGCCGGCGGACGAGTTCAGCCGGGTACTAGCGAACGCGGTGAACGGGTCGATCACGACCGCGGCGGATGCGACCCGCCGCGGGCAGTTCGCGAGCGCCGACGTCAGCTTCACTCCGGGCGACGTCAGAGCCCGAATGCATCGGGACCTGTCCGTGCAGGTCTGGGCGCTGAATGGCAACGTCACCATCTCTCAGGCCACCAGGTAAGGACATCCACATGACTATCGACAACAACAACACCACCTCGCCGGTGAGAGTCGGCACCATCGTCTGGGGATTCATCCTGGTGGGTATCGCGGCGCTCTTCTTCATCGGTGCCCAGTTCGATCTCGCCGGTTTCAACCCCGCCGTCGTTGCCACCTGGGCGGTGCTCCTCGTCGGTGTTCTAGCCGTGATCGGCGGAGTGGTGGCCGCGTTGTTCCGCACCCGCCAATAGTGCCCACGACATGCCGGGGTCAGAAGTCGAGGCCCACCAGCACAGGTTCCGGCTGCAGTTCGATGCCGAAGTCGTTCCCGACCCGCTGCCGCACGTAACGAGCAAGTTCGCCCACCTCGGCCGCGGTCGCGCCGCCGGTATTCACGATCGCCAGCGTGTGCTTGGACGAGATCGCCGCGCGCGAGCCCGGCAGGGCGAACCCTCGCCGGATGCCGGCGTTTTCGATGAGCCATGCGGCGCTGAGTTTGACCCGGGGCGCGGAGGCGACGGGAGACTCCTCAAGCGCGAGCCAGGAGCTGTCGACGACGTCGAGCGGCAATACCAGCGGCGGATGCTCGTCCGTCAGCGGCCACCGTGGGGCATCGGCCGGCAGCGACCTGGCGAAGTTCTCGCTCACAATCGGGTTGGTGAAGAAGGATCCGGCGCTCACGGAATCGGGATCATCCGGCGAGAGCACCATCCCCTTGGCAGCACGCAGCCCCAATACCGCGTCACGGAGTTTCTCGATGGGCACCCGGTCGCCCAGTGCCACCCGCAGTGCGGCGGCCAACTGCGGATACGCGACGGGGTCGCTGAGGGATTGCGCGGTTGACGTCAGTTCGAGCTCGATCGACACGACCAGCCCCAGCCGGCCATGCTTGAAGGCCGACGTGCGGTACCCGAACTCGAGGTCCGCTGCCAGAAGCTGTCCCAACTCACCAGTGTCGTGATCGAGGAATTCGACAGAGACGAGGCGCGAAGCGAGTTCCTGCCCGTAGGCTCCGATGTTCTGGATCGGAGCGGCGCCGCTGGATCCCGGAATACCAGAGAGCGCCTCGATCCCGGCGAGCCCGTGGGTGACCGCATACGCCACGACACCGTCCCACGGCTCGCCCGCTTGCACGCGCAGCCGCACAGTCCGGGTGCCAGCGCCGGCATCGTCCGAGCTCGACAGTTCCTCAATCCCGCGCGTGGCCACGAGAACTGCAGTCCCGTCAAATCCGTCGTCGCCGACCACGAGGTTCGAGCCGCCACCAAGCAGCAGCCAGCCAGACGCATCGGCCCATGCCTGGCGGGCGGCATCGATCAGACCGGTCGGCTCCGATGCCCGGATCAGGTGCGGCGCAGGGCCCCCCACCCGGATGCTTGTGAGGCTGGCGAACGTATCGGACACGGCTCAGTCGAACCTGACGGTGACGCGCGCCTTACCCAGGACCGTGGCCCCGCTGGCAACGACGGTGAGATCGATGCGCGCGGTGTCGGTGTCGACTGCACCGACGGTAGCGGTGACGGTGACGGTGGCGCCCTCGGCAGCGTCGACGGGCACCGGACGGGTGAAGCGCACCTGATAGTCCACTATCTTGCCGGGGTCGCCGATCCATTCCACAACCGGTTGGATGGCGATGCCCATCGTGAGCATGCCGTGGGCGAGTACACCGGGCAGCCCGACGCTCTGGGCGATGTCGTCGCGGTAGTGGATCGGGTTGAAGTCGCCGGAGGCCCCGGCATACTTGACGAGGCTGTCGCGGGTGAGACGGTAGGTCTGCTCTGCCACGACGTCGCCAACGGTGACCGCCAGGCTCATTCGTCGCCCCTGACCACAAGCGTGGAGATCGCGGTAACGACGTGTGCGCCGCTCGCGTCCACAATCTTGGATTCCGCCGTGACCATCGAGTGGGCACCGAGCGACTTCACGCTGGACACCGTCAAGGTCGCGGTCAATTCGTCGCCGGCGACAACGGGCCTGGTGTAATCGAACCGCTGATCCCCGTGCACAACGCGCGAGAAGTCGATGCCGGAGTCGGGCTCGGCCAATAGTTGTTCGAGAGTGCGTTCCTGGATGACCACGGGAAAAGTGGCAGGAGCCACCACGTCCCTGTAGCCCAACGCGGCGGCCGCCGACGGATCGCTGTAGACGGCGCCGGTGGCGAAGACGGCGCGGGCGAATTCCCGGATCTTCTCCCGCCCAACGAGATAGGGCTGCGTTGGGGGAAAGACACGGCCCTGGAGCGCGGGGTTCACTGGCACTCGTTCATTCTATTCAGAACGGCTTTCGCGGCACGGCTGGCAGCTTGTTTTCCGTCGCATGACGAAGCCCCGGTGGCCATCGTGGCAATCGGGGCTTCGCTGTGGACTGTGTGCCGCCTACTGGCAGCTATCGCACTGCAAGAAATCCATCGGGTCGACGGGAACCGTGTAGCCGCCAACAGTGTCGTTGTCGCTGTCCATTCTGACCTCCTCACTGCTTTCGAACCGTTGCCGCATCTGAAGCGGTGTCTTACTATATAACAGGAATGACACCAGTGTCATTCCACAACATGTAGTGTTTCGTGCATTTTCTTGGCTCGTCGAAAAAGGTACCCGCAACCACCGACATCCCCTGGTCTGGGGTGCCCCTGAAATGGTCTGTCTAGTTGCGGTCCAGGAGGTTGCAGGTAGAGTTGCTGAGTCGGTCGGGTCGGTTATGGACCATTCGCATGCGAGGAGACGGGGTTTGGCTGGTGCTGGATGAGTAGGGGTGTCGGCAAGCTTGCTGCCATGGCCGCGACCGGATGCCTGGTCGCCACGATCGCCCTTCCCATGTACGCTGCGGCCGAGCCCGATCCCGCGGCAGCACCCCAGCAGCAGTCCCTGCAACTTTTGGTCAGTTGGGCCACCACACAGCAGGATGCGCCGGTCCGCGACAACTACTCCGTTACCCTGCCGGCGCCTCCGCCGCCCGTCGTCCGCGCGACACCCCGTGCGGCAACAAAAGTGGCCGCGAGCCGGTACACGACGATCAACCCGCCGAATCAGGCCTACAGCGGATCGGCGTTGCTGGCGTACGCCGCGCAGTTCGTCGGTGTGGTCCCCTACGGAACCGGCAACAGTCCCAGCACGAGCTTCAGTTGCGACGGCTACACGCAGTACGTATTCGCCGGGTTTGGCATCAGCCTGCCTCGCACCGCAGACCGGCAGGCGGCACTAGGCGTTCGCATTGCCAAAGCGGATGCTGTCGCCGGCGACCTGGTCTGGTGGCCAGGACAGCACATCGGCATCTACGACGGAGCCGGCGGAATGTACAACTCGCCCACCTACCCGCGCTTCGTGGAGCACGCCAGCGGCCTGTGGGGAAACCCGGTCTTCATCCGTCTGTAAAGCGGTTTTCCACGTGCCGCCCGGTATCGGGCTGTGGTCAAGGTTTCATTTAGCAGAACCCGGAAGCTAACAACTTCGAACAACTCAATGTTGATACCGCCGAGACCGAACATGATGACGAGCCGAGTGATTCATCACGTTCCACGCCGATAACGACGTCGTGCGCTGGCCGCGCTATCGCTTCGCCCAAACAGCTATCAACTGACGCATGTGGAATTTTCTCATCGACGCTGGCGATGATTTCCGCAAACGCATACCTCACCGCGGCCGGGGGCTGCGATCACGATCTTCGGACTGTTGTTATTGCGACGCATGTATGTTCCATGATACATTTATCGTTGTATCATCAACGATACTTATCCTTAAGTATCATCAAAGATACGGCTAGGGCGTCCAGAATTGCAAGTAAACAGCATGCGCGAGTTCGGAGCTCTCGTTGCCGAGAAGCGACAGCAGCAAAAGCTCACTCAGGCTGAGCTCGCCAAACGAGCTTACGTCACAAGGCTCTGGCTTGCCCGCTTTGAGACGGGAGCCACCGCCGACGTGAGCCTCCGCCGAACCCTCGACGTCACCCATGCGCTCGGGCTCACCGTCACCGTTCAAGAAAACCCCACGGAGGCACAGCCGTGAACGAGCTCAACGTCTTCTTGAACGGAACCCTCGTCGGCCAGCTCCGCCAAAGCCCAGGCGGTGCGATGACATTCGCCTATGACAACGACTACCGAACAAGCCCCGGTGCCACCCCGCTGTCACTGTCCATGCCACTCAGCGGGCAGAACCACAAACGGAAACCCACCCGCGCATACTTCGCCGGGCTCCTCCCCGACAGCAGCGACCGGCTTAACGAAATTGCCCGGGAGTTCGGGGTATCCCCCAACAACCCGTTCGCCCTCCTCGAACACATCGGGCATGACGCCCCCGGCGCCGTCCAACTCCTCCGCCCCGGACTGGAAAGCACCAGCGCCGAACGCACCTCCAATGACATCGACTACCTCACCGACCAAGAGTTCACCGAACTCATCCGCGACCTTGTAACGAACGCCGCCACTTGGGGTAAGCGCGGCAGTGAAGGAAAATGGTCGCTTCCTGGAGCCGAACCCAAGGTCGCACTTTTCCGCAACGACGACGGCCGCTGGGGTGTCCCGCGGGGCTCAACCCCAACCACCCACATCATCAAGCCCGCCGTTTATCCCTACCTCGACCACCACATCAACGAGTTCGTGACGATGGAGGCCGCACGAGCGCTCGGCTTGAACGTCGCCGACAGCTTCCTGCTCCGCACTGACGCCGGCGACAACAGCTTCGTCTCCGTCCGCTACGACCGGATACGCGAGAACGGCCTGTGGATGAGACGCCACCAAGAGGACCTCTGCCAGTCTCTTTCCGTGATGCCTGCCCAGAAATACCAGGACCAGGGCGGTCCCGGTATCGCCGCGGTGTCCCAACTCTTCAAACAGTTCCCACACCCCGCCGACCGTGCTGCCGCGGCCACCACATTCTTCGACGCCATCGTGTTCAACACCAGCGCGCTCGGCACCGACGCCCACGCGAAGAACTACTCCCTGCTCCTCGACGGCAACCGGGTCGAGTTTGCACCGTTCTACGACCTCGGCACCCACGGCCCGTACCCGATGAAAGATGGGCAGCCGATGAAAGCCGCAATGTCTGTAAGGGGCACCTACCGGATCAATGGGATATCCGATGCCGACCTCATCAACGAAGGGACCAAGCTCGGCCTCGATCGCGACACCGCCGCCGATCGCGTCAACCACATCCGCGCACACGTGTCGGACGCGTTTGCCACCGCAGCAGAAACGGCGATCGCTTCGCTCGACGACAGCGCATTCGCACACAACGTTGCGCAGTCAATCGAAGATCATGCAAGGGCACACGGCTGGTCTTGAGACTTGGTTCCACAACTTTTCAGCCGACACTGTGCCGGTTGCCGCAAACACGAATCCGAGAGACTGAGTCTGTGGGTGCCACTGGGC
>JBDSDO010000026.1:0-9804 GCA_039920505.1 Terrimesophilobacter sp. | reverse complement strand
GGACGAATCAATCGGCGAAGGCATCGTCGCCACACTCACCGGACACCGATCCCGAGCGGTGCTCATGCAGAACCACGGCGTCTTCACCATCGGGCGGAACCCCAGGGATGCCGTGAAGGCCGCCGTCATGGCGGAGGACGTTGCCCGCACGGTGCACCTCGCCCGCCAGCTCGGCGAGCCGATTACGATCCCGCAGGACAAGATCGACGCCCTCTTCTACAGGTACCAGAACGTCTACGGCCAGCACGTGTCAGGAGAACACCAGTGAGCAGAAGCATCATCCCCGATCTCGCCGACTTCGAGGTGTGGTTCCTCACCGGCAGCCAGGGGCTCTACGGTGAAGAAATCCTGCGTCAGGTGGCCGAACAATCCCAGGCGATCGCCCGGATGCTCGACGACGCCGGCGACATCCCGGTGCGCGTCGTCTGGAAGCCGGTGCTCACGGACTCGGCATCGATCCGTCGCGCGGTGATCGACGCCAACGCCAGCGACAAGACCATCGGCATCATCGCCTGGATGCACACCTTCAGCCCGGCAAAAATGTGGATCACCGGCCTCGACCTGCTGCGGAAGCCGCTACTCCACTTGCATACCCAGGCCAATGTCGAACTGCCCTGGGCAGACCTCGACATGGACTTCATGAACCTCAACCAGGCGGCCCACGGCGACCGGGAATTCGGCTACATCCAGACTCGCCTCGGGGTCGCCCGCAAGACGGTGGTAGGTCACGCATCAAACCCCGCCGTCACGGGGAAGATCGGCGTTTGGTCGCGCGCGGCCGCGGGCTGGGCAGCGACCCACGACCTGAAGCTCGTTCGATTCGGCGACAACATGCGCTTTGTCGCAGTCACGGAGGGCGACAAGACGGAGGCCGAGCTGCAGTTCGGCGTGCAAGTGAACACCTGGGGGGTTAACGACCTCGCCGACGCGGTGGATGCCGCGAGCGAGCGGGACGTGGACGATCTCGTCGAAGAGTACGAGCAGACCTACGACGTCGCACCAGAACTCCGATCCGGCGCGCAGAGGCACGACTCGCTGCGCTACGGCGCGCGCATCGAACTGGGTCTGCGCTCCTTCCTCGAGGCTGGCCGCTTCGGGGCGTTCACCACGAGCTTCGAAGACCTGGGGGCGCTGCGCCAGCTGCCGGGACTCGCCGTGCAACGCCTCATGGCCGACGGCTACGGTTTCGGGGCGGAGGGCGATTGGAAGACTGCGGTGCTCGTGCGCGCCGCGAAGGTCATGGGCGCGGGACTGCCCGGTGGCGCCTCGCTCATGGAGGATTACACGTACAATCTGGTCCCCGGCGCGGAGGTCATTCTCGGTGCCCACATGCTCGAGGTCTGCCCGAGCCTCACAACGTCCCGCCCACGCCTGGAGATCCACCCACTGGGTATCGGCGGGCGTGAGGACCCGGTGCGTCTGGTCTTCGATACGGATGCCGGGCCCGGCATCGTGGTCGCCCTGTCGGACATGCGCGACCGGTTCCGCCTGGTCGCGAACGTTGTGAAAGTCGTGCCGCTGCCGCATCCGCTGCCCAATTTGCCGGTCGCCCGCGCGGTGTGGAAGCCCGAACCCGATCTGGCCACCTCGGCCGCGGCGTGGCTCACCGCCGGTGCCGCCCACCACACCGTCATGAGCACGCAGGTTGGCGTGGAGGTCTTCGAGGACTTCGCCGAGATCGCCAAAAACGAGCTCGTCGTGATCGACCGGAACACGACGCTTCGGGAGTTCACGCGCGAACTGCGGTGGAACCAGGCCTACTACCGGCTTGCCCGTGGCTTGTAGCGATGGCCACGATAACCGACGTCGCAAAACTCGCGGGCGTTTCTCACCAGACTGTTTCGCGTGTGCTCAACGACGAGGGCACCGTGCGGGCGAGTACGCAAGCCAGGGTCGAGGATGCGATCCGCCAGCTCGGCTATCGACCGAGTGCCGCGGCGCGCGCCCTTGCCACGCGAAGGACCGGAACGATCGGCCTGATCAGCACCGGCAGCGCGCTGTATGGTCCGTCCAGCATCATGCTCGCGTTCAACGAGGCCGCCAGGCAGGCCGGATTCCAGGTGAGCATCGCCAGCATGGCGGTCGCGGAGCACAGCGCGATGCTGGCTGCCGTGGACCGCCTGCTTCGGCAGGATGTCGAGGCGCTCGTGCTCATCGCGGCCGACCGGGTCTCTCTCGAGGCGATCGAGGGAGTCGAACTTGGCGTGCCGTTGATCACGGCTGAAAGCAGCGGGCGCAGCGGGCTGCATAGCGTGTCGATCGACCAGTTCGCCGGCGCAAGGATGGCGACCGCCCACCTGGCCGACCTCGGCCACCGCCGGATCCTGCACCTGGCCGGTCCGGCCGGATCGCTCGATGCGGTGGAGCGTGAACGCGGCTGGCGGACCGAGCTGAATCGGCGGGGCTTGCCTGCGGTCGATCCTCTCGTCGGCGATTGGCTGGCCGGGAGCGGCTACCGATCCGGTCTGCGGCTCGCCGCCGCCGGCGGGTTCTCGGCTGTCTTCTCCGCGAATGACCAGATGGCGCTCGGCCTGGTTCACGCCTTCGCTGAAACAGGGATTTCTGTGCCGGGAGACGTCAGCATCGTGGGTTTCGATGATATTCCAGAATCGGAACATTTCTTGCCGCCGCTCACCACTGTGCGACAGAACTTCGGCGAGTTGGGTCGGCGCATCATGGCGACACTGCAGGGAGCACTCGACGGCCAGAACAGCAGCAGCCCAACCCGCGCCCAACCCGAATTCATCCTCCGCCAATCGACGGCTCCCGCAGACCGACTTCACAACTCGCTGGCGAAGGGGAGCGGGAACTATTGGTCGGGGCGCTCGCTGCCGCGGCGTACTGCTCACGGATGACCGGCCGGTAATCCTCCGGGGGCGTTGCCGCCATCGGAACCGGCCATGCCGGCCGTTCGCCGGTGAGAGCCCAAGCCGCCTGGGTAGCGGCGCCGAACGCGACGTATTCGCTGAGTTCTGGCACCACTACGGGTACGTCGAACACCTGTGCCGCGATCGCCTGCACTGCCGAATTCTGGGCGGCGCCTCCGATCAGCAGGATTCGTTCGGCCGTGATTCCCTGCGCGCGCACCGCGTCCAGTCCGTCGGCCAGCCCGCACAGCATGCCCTCAATCGTCGCCCGCGCGAGATTGCTGGCGGTGGTGGAGGCCAGGGTCATGCCGGTGAGGCTCGCGGTGGCATCCGGCCGGTTAGGCGTGCGCTCACCCTCAAACCACGGCACTAGCACGATCCCGTCCGACCCCGGCTGCGCGGTGAGCGCCAGGCGACCCAGTTCGGCGTGGTCGGCACCGAGCAGCGCGGCAATCACGTCCAGGCTGCGAGCAGCGTTGAGGGTCGCGACGAGCGGCAGGTAGCCGCCGGCAGCATCTGCGAACCCGGCCACGGTGCCGCTTGCGTCACGCACCGGCCGGTCGGTGACGGCGAAGACCGTGCCGCTCGTGCCGAGGGACACGATGACGTCACCCGTCGCCGCTCCGAGCCCGAGCGCCGCTCCGGCATTGTCGCCCATACCGGCACCCACCACCGTCCCCTTTCGAATTCCAGGAGCTGCCGCGCCAACCTCCCGGAATTCCGCGGGCCGCAAGATCCGGGGAAGCACAACTCCTGGATTTCGGGGGTCACGGCCGAGGGCAGTGGACAGTAGATCCAGGTCGTAGGAGTTCGTCGCCGGGTCGAAGTAGGAGGTGCCGCTGGCATCCGAGCGATCGGTCACCAGTTGCTCGAGCTGTGGATTGGACGGCCCGAACCCGCGCAGCCTCCACGTCAGCCAGTCGTGCGGAAGGGCGACCGCGGCCACCCGAGCGGCGTTGTCCGGTTCGTGGTCGCGCAGCCACCGCAGTTTGGTGATCGTGAAAGAGGCCACCGGCACCGTCCCGGTGCGCAGCGCGAACGACTCGGCGCCCACCTCGTTGACGAGATCCACAGCCGCCTGGGCGCTGCGGGTGTCGTTCCACAACAGGGCGGGGCGAATCACCTCACAGGCCGCATCGAGCGCCACCATCCCGTGCTGTTGACCGGCGATCGAGATCGCCGACACGTCATCGAACCCGCCGGCATCCGCGGCCGCGGCGAGCAACGCCGTCCACCACGCCTCGGGGTCGACCTCTGTGCCTCCCGGATGCCGTGCGCGACCGGTGCGCACGACGGCACCGCTGTCAAGCTCTCGGATAATGACCTTGCAACTCTGCGTCGATGAGTCGACGCCTGCGACCAGGGGCATCCGTTGTCCTTTCACTATTCGGGAGGTTCTGTGGCCACTGTGGCAACTGAGGCCCGCGATGACCTCAGCGGCCACCACCCGCCTCATCCGTCACGCACCCTCCTGAATGATGAACGGATGGAGAGGGACGGAGGCGGCCGCGCCGGATGCGAGAACCAGGCGGCACGGCTAGCGGGCGCCGAGCAGGTGTTCGGTGGCCAGCTGCTGCAGCCGCACGAAGCCGAAGCCGCGGCCGCCGAAGTACGAGTCCGTGTCGAACTCCTCGTACGAGGAGCGGTCGGCCAACAGGTCCTCGTAAGACTCGCCCTCGTCCAGCGTCGGCACCGATAGCTCGGGCACGCGGGACGCCGCCAGCGCCTCCTGCACCTCGGGGTCGGCCCGGAAGGCGGCAGCCCGCTCCTTCAGCAGCAGGTAGGTGCGCATATTCGCCGCAGCGGAGTCCCACACGCCGGTGATGTCCTCTGTGCGACTCGGCTTGTAATCGAAATGGCGCGGTCCGGTGTAGGTCTGCCCGCCATCCGGCCCGCCCTTTTCCAGCAGGTCGACGAGTGCGAACGCGTTGTGCAGGTCGCCGTGGCCGAAGACGAGGTCCTGGTCGTATTTGATGCCGCGCTGCCCGTTCAGGTCGATGTGGAACAGCTTGCCCTGGTACAGCGCCTGTGCGATGCCGGCGGCGTAGTTGAGCCCCGCCATCTGCTCGTGCCCGACCTCGGGGTTGATCCCGACCAGTTCCGGACGCTCAAGCGTGGTGATGAACGCGAGCGCGTGCCCAACCGTTGGCAGGAGGATGTCGCCGCGCGGTTCGTTCGGCTTCGGCTCGATGGCGAACCGGATGTCGTAGCCCTTGTCCGTGACATAGTCGCCGAGCAGGTTGACGGCCTCGCGGTAGCGTTCGAGCGCCGCCCGGATGTCTTTGGCCGCGTCGTACTCCGCACCCTCGCGGCCGCCCCACATGACGAATGTCTTCGCACCGAGTTCGGCGGCGAGGTCGAGGTTGCGCAGCACCTTGCGCAGAGCGAACCGGCGTACCCCCCGGTCGTTGGAGGTGAACCCGCCGTCTTTGAACACCGGCTGACTGAACAGGTTGGTGGTGATCATCGGCACGATGAGTCCGGTGTCGGAGAGGGCCTGCTTCAGGCGGTCGATCTGCCGCTGCCTGGCGCTGTCGGACGAGCCGAACGCGAACAGGTCGTCGTCGTGGAAGGTGAGTCCGTAGGCGCCGAGTTCGGCCAGGCGAGTGACCGCCTCGACGACGTCGAGCGGCGGCCGGGTCGGCCCGCCGAACGGGTCGGTGCCGTTGTATCCAATCGTCCAGAGTCCGAACGAAAACTTGTCGTCGCGGGTGGGTGTGGTGGCCATGGGTCCTCCTGGAATCGACGGTGCCGATAATTTGTTGGCTAAGAAAACATATTAGTGCGCAGCCTCCGCAATGAACAGAGACCGTGTGGCGGAGGGATAAGTTAGCGCCATGAAGATGGCCGAATCCGCCGTGCGTCGCAGCCGCAACGCTGATTCCGTGCGTCGTCGCAACCTGTCGGCGGTGCTCACTCTCGTGCATCGCGAACGGTCAGTCTCGCGTTCGCGTTTGACCTCCCTGACTGGGCTGAATCGTTCCACAGTTGCCGCGCTTGTGGCCGAATTGGTACGGCGTGGGCTGGTCGTGGAGTCCGAGCCCGGTTCGAATAATCGGGTAGGCCGGCCGAGTCCCATGGTGCAACCCGATCCTCGCATCGTCGCTTTCGCCGTAAACCCTGAAATCGACGCCATCACGGTGGGACTCGTAGGGCTGGGTGGCACCATGGTGACACGCGTACGCCATGAGCTCGAGCGCCCCCCGACGGTGGCCGAAGCGGTCAGCATCGCTTCGGCGATCATCGATCAGATACACCCTAGATCCGACGACTCACATGTCGTGGTGGGAGTCGGCATGGCTCTGCCGGGGTTGGTGCGTGACCGGGACGGCGTGGTTCGCTTGGCTCCGCACCTTGATTGGGTGGATGAACCGGTCGCTGGCCTGTTAGAGGCGGCAACTGGATATCGGGTCGTCGGTGGTAACGACGCCCGACTGGGAGCGAATGCGGAGCTTCTCTTCGGCGCCGGCCGTGGGGTCCGCGACCTTGTTTACCTGAATGGAGGCGCCAGCGGCATCGGCGGCGGTGTGATCGTCGACGGTACGCCGTTGCGCGGAGTCGAGGGCTATGCCGGCGAGTTTGGCCACACCTTGGTGACCGGGCGCAGAGCGCGGGATGCTGCAGGAGCGCAAGGCAGCCTAGAACTTGAGGTGACCCGCGACGATCTTCTGCGAGTACTCCGCATGAACGGGGCCGATCCTGATGAACTCGAACGCGCTTTGGTCGCGTCCACGTCCGCCGAGGTGCGCAGCGAGGTGCGCCGCCAACTTGACTTCCTTGGAATCGCGCTCAGGAACGCCGTCAACATTCTCAACCCGGAACTGGTCGTGCTTGGCGGGTTTCTCGGTGCGCTGTTCGCTGTTGACGGCGATTACCTCGAGTCCAAGGTCGCCGAGTACGCGCTGCACGTCGCGTATGCCGGCATGCGCATCGCGCGGGCCCAACTCGGCTCTGACATCCTCATGATCGGCGCCGCGGAACTTGCCTTCGCGCCCGTCCTGGCCGACCCGGCGCGCGGTGGGGAATAGCAGCGGCACGAAGCCGTTACAGTATTCGGGGACCACGGCAGTGCACCGGCCCGTCCCAGCGTTGCCCCGAGCCTGCGGGCGGCTGTCACCGGGCGCTCGGCCCGCCATTCACAACCGGAGTTCGCGTGACCACAGTCGTCCACCCGGGAGATTCGCTTTCTCCGAAGCAGCGATTGGTGTACATCCTCGTCCTCGGCGCGCTGACCGCGCTCGGCCCGTTCACTGTGGACCTTTACCTGCCGGCTTTCCCCGCGCTGGAAAGCGAATTTGGGGTGTCCACCGTCGTCGTCCAGCTGACGCTCACGGCAACGGCGGTCGGCTTCGGGTTCGGGCAGCTAGTGGTCGGACCTTGGAGCGACCGGGTCGGACGGCGGCTGCCCCTCGTGCTCGCCACCTCCCTCCACGTGGCGGCGTCGGTCGGCGTCGCATTCGCTCCCGACATCGTCACCCTCGGCGTGTTCCGTGTACTCCAGGGATTCGGGGCCGCCGCGGGCGGCGTGGTCGCCATGGCCATGGTCCGCGACCTCTTCGGCGGCCTTCCCCTCGTTCGGATGCTGTCCAGACTGGCTCTCGTGAACGGCCTCGCCCCGATACTCGCTCCGGTCATCGGATCGCAGTTGCTGGTCATCCTGGACTGGCGGGGAATCTTTTACTTCCTCGCCGCCTACGGCCTTGTGGTTGTGCTCTCCACCTTCTTCTTCATCGTCGAGACACTGCCGCCGGCGCGTCGGATCGATACCGGGCACACCACTGTTCGCGAACGCTACCGGTCGGTGCTCACCGACCGCACCTTCGTCGGTGTTGCGCTTATTTCCGCAATGACGTTCTCTGGACTTTTTGCGTACCTCTCGTCGTCATCGTTCCTGTTCCAGGAAATTTACGGTCTCAACCCGCAGGAGTTCGGTCTGCTCTTCGCGGTGAACTCGATCGGGGTCGTGCTCGGCGTACAGGCCAGCGCGGCGCTGGCCAGGTATTTCGGCCCGCAGTGGATCCTCGCCGTCACGACCGCGGTGCTGCTGGTCTCCGCCGTGCTGATCATCGTGCTCGACTCGTTCCACCTCGGACTCCTGGGGATCGTGATCCCGCTGTGGTTCTTCCTCACCGCCTGCGGGTTCGGGTTCCCGCTCGTGCAGGTACTCGCTCTGGTCAACCATCCTCGAGAAGCCGGCACAGCAGCGTCGGTGCTCGGCGCCCTGAACTTCGGATTGGCCGGTCTCACCTCGCCGATCGCAGGCCTCTTCGGCATCCACGACGCCGTACCAATGGGCGCAGTGATGGCGATCACCGCGGTGATCTCGGTTCTCGCGCTCTGGTTCGTCGTGCGGCCGTGGACGGTGGCACAGCTCGCGCGTTAGTCGCCGGGTTCTTCCGCCGCGGTTATCTTTGCACCATGGAAGAACGCACCGCGCGTACGGTAAGTCGGCGCTGGCCGCTCATCAGCGGGGTCACCGCGGTGACGCTCGCTGTGGCTCTTGGTCTGCTGATCTTCGTTCGGGAGAAGAACCTGCCATTCGGCTTCGACACCGCGTGGATGGAGGAAATCGTCGAACACCGCAACCCGGTATGGGAGGCACCATCGTTGGTGATGAACTTCCTGGGCGGTGGATGGTTTGCAGTGTTTGTGGTACCTCTCGTCGTGGTTGTCCTGCTCCTTGCGTTCCGGAGGTACGCAGCCGCGCTGTATTTCACGGTCGCCGTATTGCTCAGCGTCGGCACGGTGCAACTATTGAAGCAGTCCCTGGGTCGACCGCGTCCGCTCGAGATCCTCGTAACATCGGACACGGGCGCGTTCCCGTCCGGTCACGTGGCCAACGCCGCGACTCTTGCCGTTGTGCTTGGTGTGATCCTGCGACGCGGCTGGGTGTGGGCGGCGGGGATCGCCTACACGGTCCTCATGATGCTCAGTCGCACTTACCTGGGGGCCCACTGGGCGTCGGACACCATCGGCGGAGCACTGGTCGGCGCCGGAGTGGCCGTGATCGTGTGGGCTCCATTCGCGTTGCGACTGGAGCGTGAACGATAACCCCGGAACCTGGGGTACGTCGCACCAATGCTTGTCGCCATCTCCGATTTTCTCGGTTCCCGCAGCGGTTAGGCAACAGCACCAACCGGAACGCCGGCGAGCGCCATCAAGCCGACGACCATGCCGACAGCGGCGGCCAGCGCGGCGGCTAGCACGAGCGCCGCCAATACTCGGTTTCGTTCATACCAGTCGACGCTTCGAGGATGTTCGGCCATGAAGGCCCGCTGCGTCACCGGCTCGGCAGCCTCGGTCACCGGGACTCCGATGGCTTCGGCGACACAGCGCATCTCGGATTCGCCCCAGAAAGCTCCCCGCATCCGCAGCAACCGGTTGTTTTCAGCGTCGGTGACAAGCAGCTGGTGCCAAGTTTCCGCCGACGATGAACGGTAGATCTCGGCCAGGATCACCCGGTAAACCGCGTCCAGTGGCCAGCGTTGGCGGAAGAACATGCCTTGTTCAGTGATCTCGACCGGGGATACGACAACGGCGATCGCACGATAGCGGGCCCACACCAACACGCACAGCGCAATCCCGAAGCACTGACTGCCGAGCACCACGAGCCAGGAACCGCGTGACACTCCGAGAACGTAAAGCGCCCCATAGAGCGGTAGCGAGAAGAGCACCACCGACGACAAGACGCTTCGCAGCAGCGACGCCTTCGGCCGCACCAACACACGATTCGGCAGAACGGATGTCATTGCAGCCCCCAACAAATACTTGCGTGAAGTGAAATCTACGCGCATTCGTGAAGCGCTGCCGGAGGATGAGGGGTCCGGCATCTTCTGCCTTCCTGCTCGTCGACAAGAGGATCTGACCCGTAATTGCCCTTCAACCGGTCACCACCGGCCGTCCAGCATCACTTCTTCGACAGTGTTGCCGCGTGGTC
>JBDSDO010000025.1:0-17667 GCA_039920505.1 Terrimesophilobacter sp. | reverse complement strand
GTTGAAGCACGGTTTTCACGGCTATTGGTCGCGACGAATCACCGACTAACATCGCCTCGTGTACAAAGTTGACAGCGATGAAATTCGCATCGCCGGATGCCGCTATCACTATGGCCACTAATCAATAGCCTTAGTCCGCATGGGGAACCTTGCGCGGTGCGCACCCCCGTGCCGTGAGAGTGTCGGTGCGCCTATGGGCGTGGCGGATAATGACGAACCCTATGCCGAGCTCATCAGCCGCTTCAACGACCCGATGACGTTACCAATCCTCGGACGAGGCGCTTGCAACGGCCGCCCAGAAGTCGGTCGAAGCCGCTGGACGCAACAACCTGATTGCCACAGGTAGACTGCTGCAGCCCTGATCTGGTGGCAGACTCCGATGCGCGCGAAGTGATCAAGAGTAAGTTGGGCAGCGTGAACGGCAGCGCCGGGCGCATCGCCCTCACCACCATCGGTGTGATCGCCGTGATCATCGGTGGAGTATTCGCCGGGCAGGGATTGAACCTGATCCCGGGAAGTTTCATGACCGGTAACCGAATGTGGCTCTCCATCGGGCTGATCGTCGCGGTCGTCGGCATCATCCTGGTGGTGCTCGGCCTACGTCGACCCAGGACCGGCCGCCCGCGCAAATGATGCTCAGCTCGGCCGCGCCCAGGTTGCCCTGGGTTCCGGTTTCCGGGCAATTGGGTCCGAGATTCGAGTACCACTGTCAGTACTCGTCGCCGGTCGCATCTACGCGGCATAGGTGATACCGCTCCGCGTCGGCTGCGGTAGTCGGCGCGGTGCATCAAGATCGAGCGGCCAGAGTCGCCAACCCCCTTCACCAACCCCGGAGCGACCACACTGACCGCAAGAGGAACGCTTTGCCCATACCACGCGTGACTTGGTCTCCACCGCACTGTTGGAGCCCTGACCAGGCCGAAAGCACGTACCGAGCGTACCGACACTCTCGGCCTGTTCGCTGGGTCCTCGCCGGAGTCGCAGCTCGCTCACCAGCCAGTGGCGAGGAGGTGTTGCGCCAGCAACGCGAAGGTGACCTGTCCCGCAAGTCCGAGCCTGCGCCAGCGCTGCGGAAGCAGAGCGGTGCCGACAAGCAGCCAAGGCATGAATGGTAGCCAAATGCGCTCCACTTCGGACCGGCTCATCTGCGAGAGATCGGCGATCAGCACACTGGCAAACCCGGCCAGCGTGAGCAACACCACAACCCGCTCGACCGCCACACGGTTAGGCCGGTCGCGGGTAAACACCTTTTTGGCTCTGGTGATCGCAGCCGCGACCGAAGAGCCGACAATCGGACCCGCACCGATGCACAGAGCGGCGATGTTCGCCCACGTCCAATACACTCCCGGTCTCAGGTGTGCGGCACCCGCCCAGTAGCGTTGAACTAGCGCCGGATACGCTTTCCACCATTCGAAGCCGAAGGCCGCGAACACCAACACCACTACCAGCGCGCCGCCGATCGCCCACGGCAGCGGCCGCCACGACCGGGCCGCGATCAGCACCGCAAGCGCAAGTACGCCAAGCAGCAACAGCCCGTATGACAGCATCACACAGCAACCGAACAGCAGCCCGGAACCGGCCGCCCACACCACTTTGCTAGCCCGAGAGCGTGCCGTAGTCGCTACTGCAAGGCAACACAGCGCCCACGCGGCAAACGCGGCGAACACCGCGTCACCGGAGACGGCCATCCAGATCGCCGCGGGTGAGAGTACCAACAGCGGCGCCGTGCGCCTGGCCGCGTCCCCGGCACCCAACCGGTGCAGTGTGATCAACACCGCCACCGGCACGGTGGCGGCCATCAACACCACCACCGTCCCGACGGCCAACCCGCTGCCGAGCCCGACCCGCACCAGAAGGACGAAGAACAGCAGTGCCCCGGGCGGATGCCCTGCGATCTGGATCTGCCAGTTGTCCGGGCTGCGCAGAGGGATGTGCTCAATGAACGTGCGCAGCATCGCGGCGATGTCGGTGATCGAACGCGCGGTCGGCAGGTACTCGTGTGGAGTGTCGAGGATGTGTCCGATGCCGCGCCAACCATCGACCGTCGCCAGTGCGACCATCCACGCCAGCCCGAGCAGATACGAGCCAAGCAGAACACACCACCATCGCCACCGGACCGCGGCCTGCGGTGCGAAGACGACGCCGACCACCGCCAGTGCGATCGCCGAGACGGTGCCAGGACCGACGCGGGGCCGCCAGCTGGCGTGTAGCGGCGGGAATGTGCTCTGATGTACGTTCAGACCGGTCACCACGGGCACGATCATCGCCGCGGCGATCAACACCAGCGCTGCACTCAGGCCGGCCCAGGCGGCGACCTGCCGGGAATAGGTGCGCCCGACGGGGCGGGGGGTCGTCATCCGGTTGGCGGTGTCCGCGCCACCGCTGGTGTCCCGCGCGGTGCCCGGCTTGGTGCCGTAGCCAGCGCCCGCACTCCGACAGCGAAGGACACCTCGGGTCGCCAACCGAGTTCGTCGCGGGCACGCCGGCTCGAAGCGGTGATGTGCCGGACGTCGCCCAACCGATACTCGCCGGTGATGATCGGTGCCGGCCCGTGTAGCGCCTCGGCCAGCGCGGCGGCCAGTTCGCCGACCGTGTGCACAGCGCCGCTGGCGATGTTGAACGCGCGGACACTGCCTGCCCGCTGCGTTGCCGTCCAATCAGCGGCGGCCAGGTTTGCGGATGCCACATCGGTGACATGCACGAAGTCGCGGCGTTGCGCGCCGTCTTCGAATACGCTGGGCGCCTGGTCGCGTTCCAGGGCGGATCGAAATAGCGAGGCGACGCCCGCGTACGGGGTGTCTTGCGGCATCCGCGGGCCGTACACGTTGTGGTAGCGCAGCATCGCCGCCCGCCCGCCGGTGGCGCGGGCCCACGCCGTGGCCAGGTGCTCCTGTCCGACCTTGGTCGCCGCGTAGACGTTGCGCGGATCCAACGGGGCGTTTTCGGTGATCAACACGGGTTGCAGAGCCCGAC
The DNA here is from genome assembly GCA_039920505.1 of Terrimesophilobacter sp. Classification (GTDB taxonomy): domain Bacteria; phylum Actinomycetota; class Actinomycetes; order Actinomycetales; family Microbacteriaceae; genus Parafrigoribacterium. Next base: position 14,694 of record JBDSDO010000025.1, on the reverse strand, counting down.
CGGTGCGAGGCGATACCGGGTCAAACCGTCCTGCCTCAAGATCGGCGACGGCACGCGGAGGCGCCGAGACCGGCCCGTACGCATCCCGGTAGCCGCCGTCACCATAAACCACCATTGAGGATGCGAGGACCAGGCAATCAACCCCGGCTCGCGCCATCGCTGCCAGCACCGTGGCCGTTCCGGTCTCGTTGCTGTGCACGTAGTCGGGGGCATCGTCGAAGTTGACACCGAGCCCGACCTTGGCCGCCTGGTGGCAGACCACGTCGACGTTGTGCAGCAGCTCATCCACCGCGCCCGCGTCGGTGACGTCGGCGCGGACCATCTCCAGGCCTTTGCGCGCGGGCCACTCATCCTCGGTGCTGGGCGCGTGCACATCAGGCCGGAACGAGTCGGCTACGCGCACCTGCCAGCCGCGTTGCAGCGCGAGGTCGACAATGTGGGAACCAATGAATCCGGCACCGCCGGTGACCAGCAGCCTCGGCATCAGTCCGGCCCCGCCGTCACCGTGTCCTGCGCGCGCACACCCTTCGGTGCCGGCCCGCCCATCGACGCGGGTCCATCGTCGGGCACCCGCGCAGCGAGCACGCCCCGCACCGCGCCCGCTGCGATGGCGGCCCGCGGCGTGTAGTTGGCCGGGATCGCCGCCACGATCGCCGCCAACGCCGCCCGGATTCGGCCACTCGCCTTCCCGAGCCGATCAAACACCACCTGGGCCTCGACCGCCTCCCCCGCGACGTCTCCCGCATCCGTGTCCGTCACGAGCGACAGGTTCACGTAACCGATGTTCAGTTCCGCAGCAAGCGCAGCCTCCGGATACTGCGTCATATTCACAATGTCAGCACCGGCCGCCTGGAACCATCGCGATTCGGCGCGCGTGGAGAACCGCGGCCCCTGCACCACCACGGTAGTGCCGGTGCCGGCGGCGCTTTCGCCGACCGCGTCCAGCGCAGCCAACGCCATGCGCCGAAGCTGCGGACAGTACGGGTCGGCGAACGACAGATGCTGCACCTCACCCGAATCGAAGAAGCTATCGTCTCGACCCCAGGTGCGATCGATCAACTGGTCCGGAATGACGAACGCACCGGGCTGCAACTGCGGCGAGATCGACCCCACCGCCGTCGTACTGACAATCGCGCGCACCCCGAGCGAGGCGAGCGCCCACACGTTCGCCCGGTAACCGATGCGATGCGGCGCCACCGAATGATCGGCACCATGCCGCGGTAAGAACGCCACACGCCGACCTGCGAACTCGCCAACCGCCACCCCCGCCGAGGTAGGCCCATACGGGGTGGCGATGCGATGCAACACCGCCGCGCCCGACCCGAACAACTGATACAGCCCAGAACCACCGATGATCCCGATAAGCGGTGCGGTGGCATCCTCAAAGCCACCGGTCGCGGAATCTTCGATTACGGAATCGTTTACCACGCCGCCGCCGCCGGGCGATACTCCCGGGCTCGACTGCCCTTGGTTCACGTGTACCATTCCCGTCCTGTCTCATCACCCGCCGCCGGTCGGTGCACCGGCCGACGGGCCTGAACCCAGATCGCTAGGTAGGCGATACCGAGGCCGGCCATGAGTGCGCCGGCACTGACCCCACCGGAGATAGTTCCGATCGTGTGACCGTAGCTGACCAGCCGCACCACTCCGGCGAAAATGAGCGCACAACCCACGATGACCAGCACGATGCGCACACCGAGCAGACTTCCAACGGCGCCGATGAGGCCGAGGGCGATGAGTACAACGGCCCCCGCCGTGCTGAGGTCGATGAAGCCCAACGGAATGTAGTGGACCAGGGCGAAAAGCGAGCTGAGAGCGGTGAAGAAGGAGAGGATGAATCCGCGCCCTCTGGTCCGGTCCGGTTGGGTCGTAATGTCGCTCATGAGAGCCTCATTGCGAATCGCGCACGCCGGGATGGCGAGCCGCGCCATCGTGGACGAAGCAGGCCGTCCACGCCGAGTACGCGTCCGGCGGCGGTGGACAGGAGCACGAATTGCGCTACGAACATAAGGTAGTAGCTCCACTGCCACTCTCCCGGGGTGTTCAGCACCGACAGCGTGATCGACAGGGTCTCCAGTATTCCCAACACCGCCCACAGCCGGGTCAGGAACCCGACGAGCAGAAACGCGCCGAGGCAGAACTCGAGAATCAGCACCGCCCAGCCGAACACCGTGATGTTCGGGAGGAACACATTCTGCATCAGCCAGGCGAACGGTGCAAGCACGGCGTGTTTCACCGCATCGTTCGCGAACCCGTACAGCCCGTTACCAAGTACGGACCCGAAACCCGGCGGGCGCTTCCAGTTCACGTTCTGCAACCACATCAGGCCGACGGCGATCCGCACCGCAGCGATCACCACACGGGTGCCCTTGCCCATGTCCAGTCGGTTGACCTCGACCGGGTTGATTTTGTGCCGGGTTGCGCTGATCATCCAGTTCCGTTCGTTGCAGTGATCGCAGCGAGCCGGCGACAGAGCACACGCTCACACACCGTGTATCGCTACCGGGTACGGACCCAGCCTGACAAGTCACCTGGCACTCTGTGGCCCAATCCTGTTACAGACCAGTGACGGTTTGGCCGGCGTTCGCGGACGGTAAGGTTTCACGGCCCTGTCGCGGCGGCGGGCTGACAACACTGGAATCATGACGCAGCTCACCCAACGACTCGGCGGCCGCCTGCAGGCTCGCGCTGCCGACATCCAGGGTGGGCTGGCCTCACCAGTGCGCACACCGAGGATGGCCGTGGTGCTGGGGCGCCTGCTCGCCACCGCGTTCGTGATCTGCTTTCTCACCGGCCTGTACAGCCACTTCCTGCAACAACCGTTACCGTGGATGGTCTTTCCGCCCCGCCCCGCGAACCTGTACGCGATCACCCAAGGTGTGCACGTCACGGTGGGCATCGCGATCTTTCCGTTGTTGTTCGCGAAGCTGTGGGTGGTCTACCCGAAGCTGTTCACCTGGCCGCCGTTCGACTCGGTGTTGACACTGCTGGGGCGTGTTTCAGTTGCGGTGCTGGTCGCTTCCGCCGTGCTCGAACCGGTAATCGGCCTGATCAATTCATACCAGTGGTATCCATGGGAGTTTTCGTTCCGCAGCGCGCACTATGGCCTCGCGTGGGTGATCGTGGGGGCTATTACAGTGCACGTGGCGGTCAAGCTGCCCATAATCGTGCGCCACTGGCGCCGGTCGCGCAGCAACGATGCGGGAACGGACGACGACGAACGGGGTGAGGAGAGATGAAGAAGACAGTGCCAGATACCGGTCGGCGTGCGTTCTTGGTTGGGGTGGGCGTATCTGCGCTCGCGCTGGTCGGGTTAACCGGGGGCCAGTCGTTCCAGTGGCTCGCCCCGTTCAACGTGTTCGCACCACGGCAACAGGGAGCAGGGCTGCAGGGCCTGCCGGTGAACCGCACGGCCCATCAGGCTGCGGTGAATGCGCTGGCGCTGGACGCGAGGTGGCAGCTGAGGGTCGCCAATGGAACACTCGTGCGACGCTTCAGCCGCAACGATCTCGAGGCGATGCCGCAGACCGACGCGATGCTGCCGATCGCCTGCGTTGAGGGATGGAGCACCACTGCTCGCTGGCGCGGGGTACGCATAAAGCAGCTGATGGACAGCGTCGGCGCACCGCCCGCCGCCGCCCTGCGAATTACCAGTCTTGAGCCGCGCGGCCACTACCGGGTAACGCACATGCCGGCCGAATACGTGCGAGACGACACCACGCTTATTGCCCTGGCGCTCAACAACGAACCCCTCGACCTCGACCACGGCTACCCTGCCAGGGTCATCGCCCCTGGCAGACCCGGCGTGCTTCAGACTAAATGGCTCGCATCCATCGAGGTGACCTCGTGACAGTGGATTCGGTCGGAGGGATGATCCTGTGCGATTCGCACGCGCACTTCTGATCGTGACCGGTGTCGTAATCGCGGCGGTCGGTCTGCTCGCACTTCTGCAATCGATGCGGTTCGAGCAGCTTCTCAATCTGGCCATATGGCTCGCCTCCGGTGTGCTGCTGCACGACGGGGTTTTTGTTCCGCTGACCGTGGCGCTGTCCGGCCTTTCGGTTCGAGCAGGGCGGTCGCTGCCGGCCTCCGCGCTGCACCTGGTGCAGATCGGTTTCGTTGCCGGCGCGCTATTGTCGCTCGTGGTCGCGCCGGAAATCTACGCGCAGGAGCGCGGGAACTCCAACCCAACAATCCTGATGTTCGACTACGGCATCCGGCTCGCCATGATGTGGGGCATCATCGCCATTGTCGTGGCAGCGGGCAGCACGCTCATCGTGGCGCGTACTCGGCGAAAGAGCGCCGCCGTTCGTTCCACTCCCGGACCAGGGTAAGTCCGGCGCGGCGCGCGTGCCGGTGCAGCGCAACGCTGCCGACCTCTGCCCAGGGGAACGGCAGGCTCGAACGGCCGCGGTCGTCGGCGATAACGCCGCTGAAGGCATGGTCCCTGGTCGCGTCCTCGTGTGCCTCGACGACGACGCGACCGCCGGGGTGAACCAGTCGAGCGCACCGCTGCAGCAGGGTCCAAGGTTCGCCGCCGATGCCGATATTGCCGTCGATCAGCAGCGCGGCGCCCCACTGCCCCTCGTTCGGAAGCGGATGGAACACCGACCGGCGCAGTACCGGCAGACCCTTGGCGCGGGCCAGTTCGGTCGCCGCAGGCGATGTGTCGATACCCAGCGCGAGACGCCCGGCGAGGATGGATGCCTTGACCAGCCGGCCGGGACCGCACCCGACGTCGAGGATCGGTCCGTCCAGGCGCCGCACAATCCGGCACTCGGGTTCGGAGGCGTCCTCCAGAAACCGGCCCACGTCGATGCGGGTGGATCGGCTCACAGCACCCGAGGTGTCGCGCAGACAGAGCACACCGCCACCACGACGCAGGGCGTACTCATATGGCTCGTGGGCACCCGAACCGAACCGGTCCTCATGCACCGGTGTCGCAGAGCCGATCACGACACTGGTCATGAGTGGCTCCGCGCGCCGGTCGGTTCGGACTCAGCCGGGGCCGTCTCAGCCCGGGTCGTGTCGGTTCTGGCCGCAGGTGCCACCATCGCACGGATCGCACGGATCGCACGAAGCGTGCGGCCGGTAGCCGACTCGGGCAGCAGCGCCGCCACGGTGTCCAGAGACTGGACGGTATCGATGTCGGTCAGCTGCGGCAGGCTGCGCACCCGTAAGCCGGCATCGACCAGACGCCGGCGTTGGATGTCGCCGGTGTCGGGCCGCGACATCGGAACCCCGCGCACCAGGTCGCCGCAAGGCACTGCGAGCGCGAGCGCCCAGAACCCGCCGTCGGCGGCAGGCCCGAACCAGGCATCGATGCCCGCCGGCCATAGGTCGAACACGACTCCGAGACTCTTCGCGTCGACCTGCGGGGTGTCCATACCGATCAGCACGGTCGGCCCGGCACAGGCGTCGAACACCGCCCCGATGCGCTGATCGAGGGCGCCCTGCGGCTGCGACAGCACCTCAAAGTCGGAGGCTTCCGCGGGCGGATTGTCCCCCTGGAAGAACAGGATGCGCCTGGACGCCGGCATCGAGTCGACAGCAGTCAGGGTGTCGACCAGACTAGCGTGCCCGATGCGGGCGGCATCGGCGAGGCTGAACGGCGGGTGCAGCCGGGTCTTGACCCGGCCGGGCAGGCACTCCTTTGCGATCACCACGAGCGTCGTCATCGCACACCCACTAGCAGTCGGGACATGTCATGCACAGCGATGAGCGTGCCGCGCACCGTGCCGGTCACCTTCGACCTGCCGATCCTCAGCCGGTAATCGACGTCGGCCTCGGTGATGCGCCAGCCCGCCTGCCACGCGCGCAGCACCATTTCCAGCGGGTATCCGCTGCGCCTGTCCTGCAGACCGAGCGTCAGCAGTCCTGCTCGTGTGGCCGCACGCAACGGGCCGAGGTCACGCAACGGCATCCCGGTGATGGTGCGCAGGCGGCGCGCGAGCACGGCGTTGGCGATCCGGGCATGCAACGGCCAGGCGCCGGCCTCGACGGCGTGTCGGCGACCCAACACCAGCTCGGCGGTGCCTGCACGCACCGGGTCGACGACACGACACAGCTGGGCCGGGTCGAACGAACCGTCCGCGTCGCAGAACGCGACGATCGGTGCGGTGGCGGCCAGCAGACCCGCGTGCGCGGCGGCGCCGAACCCGCGCCGAGGCTCGAACACGACCCTGGCACCGTGGGCCTCGGCGACACGCGCTGAGCCATCGGTCGATCCGTTGTCCACCACGATCGCGCGATAACCGGCCGGGAACCCGGCCAGCACGCCGGGCAGCGCGGCCTGCTCATTCAAGCACGGCAGCACGACATCGACGACGGACAGTGACATGATTCGACCCTAGAAAGACCCGGGTGTCACACCCCACCAAAAATTGTTACGATCCGCGAACGTGACGTCTACCAGGCAGATTCCCACCCTCGATGCGCCGTCTACCGCCTTATCCTGAAGGGATGACTGGTCCTGACCGATCGGCGGGCGCGCACGCATGACGGGCGCACCGCCGTCCGGCCAGCCCCCTACCGATCCACTGCTGGACCGGCGGGTACTGGTGGTGGAGGATGATCCGACCGTGCTCGAAGTGATCACCACCTACCTGAACGCAGCGGGTTTCATCGTGGATCAGGCCGGCGACGGCTTCACCGCATTAGAGACGGCGCAGCGCGTTGCGCCCGACCTGATCGTGCTCGATCGGATGCTGCCCGGCATCGATGGGGCGGAAGTCTGCCGACGCATCCGTGAGCACTCGGGAACCCCGGTCATCCTGCTCACCGCGCTTGGCGACACCGACGATCGCATCGTCGGCCTCGAGGCTGGCGCGGACGACTACCTGACAAAGCCTTTTTCGCCACGCGAACTCGTGCTGCGCGTGCAATCCATCATGCGGCGCAGCGTGACCGAGCTGACCCCGGAGGCCCCGTTCGACCTGGGCCCGTTCCACCTTGATCCATCGGCTCGAGTGGCCACGAAGAACGGCGATGAACTCATGCTCTCCGCACGTGAATTCGACCTGTTCGCCTTTCTACTCAAGCACCCCGGGCAGGCGTTCGGTCGGGAGACGCTGCTGCGTTCGGTGTGGGGCTGGACCTTCGGCGACCTGTCGACCGTGACCGTCGCGGTACGAAGGTTGCGCGAGAAGATCGAAGACGACCCCACCAGGCCCGTCGTGCTCAGCACAGTCTGGGGCGTCGGATACCGATTGGAAGCGAAAGCCCTATGATCCCGATCTCCGACCTGACCGCGATCGTATCAATCGCACTGGCGTGCGCCCTCGTGATCGGCGCTCTTGGTCTGGTCGCGCTTCGCCTGGCACGCCGGGCGTCACTGCTGTCCCAATTGTGCATCATCGTGGCCTCCGCCATCGCCTCCGTTATCGTCGGAATGATCGCCGTCGGGCAGGCGATGTACCTTTCACTGCACGATCTAACCGTCACGTTTTATGTGGCAGGCGTCGCTGCAGTGGTCTCCCTCGGGGTGGCGCTGGTACTGGGAAGGGCATTCACCCGCAACGCGCAGCGGCTACGCGAACTCACCCGCTCACTCAGCGAGGGCAACCGCATCGCGCTGACTGCAGATGACAACCAGAACTCCGAGTTCGGACACCTCGCCGCTCAACTCGAAGAGACGAGCCGCAAACTCATCGAGTCACGCGAAGAAGTAACCGCCATGGATGCCTCCCGCCGTGAGCTGATCGCCTGGATCTCGCACGACCTGCGTACCCCACTGGCAAGCCTGCGGGCGATGGCCGAGGCGCTTGAAGACGGCATGGCGAAGGACCCGCAACGCTTCCACCGCCAAATGCGCGCACAAGTGGACCACCTCACCGGCATGGTCGACGACCTGTTCGAACTGTCGAAGATCCAATCAGGAACACTATCGCTCACCCTCGAGCCGATCTCCGTCTACGACCTGGTCAGCGACGCTTTGGCTGATGTGGCGCCGCTGGCCGCGTCCCGGTCGATCACCGTGCTGGAGAACACCGCTGATGGCCTGGCCGTGGTCGGAGACGCCAGGGAACTCACCCGAGTGGTCGGAAACCTGTTGATGAATGCGATCCAGCACTCACCGCCCGGCACCGAGATCTCTCTCAGTGCGCAGCCGGACCACGAAGGCAACGCCGTGCTATCCGTTCAGGACAGCGGCGGCGGGATCCCCGAGCACGAGATACCGAAGATCTTCGAGGCCGGCTGGCGCTCGTCGCCCTCCCGTGGGCTTGGGGATGCGCTGGGCTCCCCCGGTGCGGGATTGGGCCTTGCGATCGTGCACGGCATCGTCACCGCCCATCAGGGCGCGATCGCGGTCAGCAACATTGCTGGCGGATGCCGCTTTGACGTGAACCTACCGCGCCAAGGACCGAAGTCGCGAGCCGGACGTACAGCACAGACGCACGAGGCCCCGCATGCCGGAGCAATATCACTCGGCTCGCCACAACGACCCGAAGCAGACGTCTCCTGACCATCAGCACACGAATCGCAGTCTCACTCCCACTCGCCCGGCGGGAGAGCATCGAAGGGCGCTCCAGAAGCGCACCCGACACGACGTTCATACCAGAGCTACGATGCAAGCGTGTCCTAGACGACCAATGCGCTGCCGACCGCGACGGCGTACCGGAGTTCTTCGCTGAACCAGCCTTCTGCAGGGCAGGCATGGACACAGAAACACGACCTGTGGTTGCGGCGGCACCGTCCCGGGGATTCTGTCCTTCAGATCGCGTTCGCCGCGAACTATGAGGCGGTACTTCAGGCAACCGCCCGCCGGGACCGGTTGGATCAGGCCATCGGTGCGATGGCTGCCGATTCTCAGTTCACCGCGCTGGTTGACCGGTTGGGTTGTCTGCGGGGTATCAGCACGTTGACCAGGTTCGCGTTGGCGGTCGAGAACACCGACTGGCACCGTTTCACCGGCAACACCATCGGTGCGTTCCTGGGCTTGGTGCCAGCCGAGCACTCTTCGGGGCAGACGCGTTCACTGGGCGGGATCACCAAAACTGGTACCTCTCACGCCCGCCGCCTGCTGATCGAAGCTGGCACTACATATCAGCCGGACCACTTGCGGGCACTCCCCCGCCAACACACCGCTCCACGGTTGCCGACGCCGAAGCTGTCGCACATACCCCGCCCGACATGAAGCCCGCTGAGCGGGGGGGTGGTTTCTATTGGTCGACGCAACAGTTGCACGAATAGCGGCATCACAACGTTTGTCCGAGTAAAGCTTCACGCCATTCGGTGAATACCTGTGGGCTGCGCTCATCCGATAGTGACGGCTCGTACTCCTCGCAAGCTACCTTGCATTGCCTCCCGCAGGGGGCCTTCTGCGACAATAATTACTGGCCATGTTGGCGTACTTGGCGCATAATGGGGTTATGAGTTCAGAGGCTGTCGAGTTGTCCGTCAGCGGCGCACGGGATCATTTTTCCGATGCCGTTAATCGTGCTGCCTTCGGTGGAGAGATAACCTACATCACCAGGGGACGCAACCAAAGACGTGCTGCGGCGATCGTCCCCGCGGAACTTGTCGAACAATTCGAAGCGATGATCGACCAAGAAGACGGCCGGATTGCGCTGGAGCGACTGAAAGACATCGAGGCAGGGACAACAAAGGCCATCCCGGCAGATGAGGCGGCCAGGGCCCTGGGCCTGTGAACGACCCATCCTCGTACTCGGTTCTGTATGATCCCAAAGCTCTCAAAGTGCTCAGCAAACTCGACAAACCGACTGTCCGACGAGTCGCCACAGCGATCGGGCGCCTCAGCGATGAGCCGCACCCCGCCGGGATGCGCGCACTCGTGGGCTTTCCCGGCTTTTTCCGAATTCGGGTCGGTGACTACCGCATCGTTTACACGGTCAACGACAGTGAGCTGATCGTCCTTGTCCTGCGCGTCGCGCACCGCAGCGTTGTCTACCGGAAGCCCTGAACGCGGAAACGGCCCGATCGCTTTGCATACTGTCAGGCGTCTTGTTTGTGCCCGTATCGCTGTCGGGCCGCTTCACCCGAAGTGCCGATCAACGCTCCAATAGAGGCCCAAGAGTAACTGTGCTCACGGGCGTGATCGACCGCATCTCTAATCGACCGCTCAGCAGCGGATCTGGAGAGTACAGCTTCACGCCATTCGGTGAATACCTGTGGGCTGCGCTCATCCGATGGTGACGGCTCGTACTCCTCGCCAGCTACCTTGCATTGCCTCCCGCAGGGGAACGGCTTACGGACGCCTCGGTGACCGATGCGATCCGCCGACAAACGGTCAACCGTATGGGGGTGTGAAGCTGGGTACTGCAGCAGTTCAGGATGGTTGCGCGTATTCGCTGTGTAGCGAGGCATCAGTGCGACGCAGTTGCTGGCGGCAACGACGGCTGCGGCAACGGAGAACTCGTTCAGAAGAGGTTCAACGCGAACCGAATCCGGCCAGGGCGCGCTGCCCGGCAGTCGATGGGCAAACGACAAGGTCGTGATCTTGAGTCAGTGCCGGGAAAGCGCCCTGGGCAACATCGAAATCGCTGAGGGTGGGTTGCGGTAGGCCTGGAGTGTTGAGGTTGGCAAGCAGGCGTCCGGAGAGCATCAGCGCCGCGCAATGGAACGCGCCCACCGAAACGGTTCCTTGCGGCTCGCCCTGAAATTGTGCGACGACGAAAAAGTCCGAGATTCCGGGGTCCGGACGTGGCAATTTGTCCGAACTACGTTGACGCGAGACACTGCTTGTCACACTGATTCAGAATTTGGCCACCTAGTTCGGACAACCACGCTTTGTTCAGCCGGAACACGACGGTACTGCCGGTCAGGCACCCATCGTGTCGCCCATGTTTGCCAGCGGCCGGGCGGCCTCACGCAACATTTCGAGGGCGGCGTCGAGTGGGTACGAGTGGCCGGGTTCGAGCCCGCCGACACCCAGCAGCGGCAGGATAAGGGGCTCACCGCTTCCGCTGAGCACCCACAGGGCTTCAAAGTTCAGTGCGGGTACGCGCAGCAGCCGGGTCTCCGCCTTCTCATCACCGTCTTGCGGCAGGAGGCGTTCCGCTGCCGCCACCGCGGCGGTGAAAGCGTCCAAGTGGGCACGCGACTTCGAAACGGCACTCACCGACCCCTCTCCCGATTCGTCCACGTCGAAAAAGGCAACCGGGCTGCCGCGGAGAGTCTCGTAGACCCGCAGGCCGACCTGTTCCGGATCGCCGGCCTCGTGGGACAAGAGCTTGTCGAGGCCCAGTGCGTAGACGCGATGCGCCAACCCGAACCGGGCCTGGTCCGCATCGTCGAACTTTTCGAGGTGCTCCGGATCGGCGACGCCTTTCAGCAACATGACTTGGCGCGCGTGCCAGATCTTCTTGAACAGATACTCCGGAACCACCACGTCAGGCCACCACCACTTCCGGTAGCTCTTTGTGATGTAGTAATGCGTCCACGTTCCGCTCCCCTGGTAATTGGTGGAGAAATCGACGAGCGTGAGATGACTCTTCCCATAGATGGGATCGTCGATGTCAACGTACTCCTCGCCAAACCACGTCGAGTAGCCGTAGATCACCATGAAATGTCCGCCGCCCCCGTTCCAGCCGATCCGAGTACCCATCGGGCGACCGGCATCGATCTCGGCCTGAATTTGAGAGAACGTAGCCCGACCCCCGTTGATCGAGACAAAATTGTTCGTCCGATCCAAGGCCTTGTCCAAAAACCAAGGCACGTTGGCCCCAGCCGGAATCGGCGTGTTGCACGCGTCGATCCTGTTCAACTCGGCGTTGACAATCGTGCACTGGGTCCAGGTGCTCAGGAACCAGTAGAAATGCGAAACGCTATTGGAAGCAGCAGCCCAACACCAATTCGAACCCAGTTGAGACTGCATGGAAAAGCTGAGCTGCTTGCTCGTGAAAAGGGAGCCCCACCACGAGAACTCCTTGGCGGTCGTCGAATACGGAATTGATCTGGCGTTGACAATGTCCGCGAAACTCATGGCACGAAACCTCTGATCTTCAGAACCTCGATATTGGAGGGATTCAAGTTCTCGTACGTGGTGGGAAGACACCCATCTATTTATCGCCCGGGGCTTCCGCCGCCGATTCAGTACGGGCAATAACCACTGGTTTCCCGACATGGTAGTCCCCACATAGGTCGTTGCGCGAGACCCCGACAAGACTCAAGCATGTGTTCGGACGCGTGAAGGCCGCGTCTAATGCGGAGCGGTGCGTCAGTGTCGGGTCGCTACAAACGAATCCAGCGCGGACCGCACGTACTTCTCCCAGTAGACCGAGCAGTGATTCGCTCCTCGAGCAAATACTCGGCTGATAGCGGCGTCATCAGACGCCGGTAATCCGATACTGCGACCAGCGCTTCGGAAGACCGTTATCACCTCGTCGATAATCGAGTCCAACGATCGGGTCTCCTCTATGCGGTCCCGTTCATAATCGTCAGCGAGGTCAGTGGGGCCGATCATGGCACCGGCGATGAGCTCAGACTGTGCCAGTGCGCCCGCGGCCACGACGGCATCGACGGTTTCAATCAGGACTGTGAGGCGAGGCGCGTGAGTGAAGTATGTCCCGTAACCGCTCGCCAAGGACACTTGCCTAGGCCTCTCGCCAACCGGCGCGAAGCGCGTCGCCGTATAGGCCAGCTCTATTTCAGCCATGGTCCGGACCTGGGGAAGAATTAGTTCGTCAGCTCCAGTATTCGAGAACCGACGAAGCGTTTCAGCGCGAAGATTAGGAACTCGGATGCCGACACGTGGTCCGCGGCCAGCGAAGCCTGCTACTACATTCGCGCAGTCCTGCACCGTGAGGCCGCTGTCCTCAGCATCCAAAACGACGAAATCCATCGACGCGAGCCGGCATTGGGCGAGAAGCATAGTAGTCGGATTGGCGGTGAGTAAACCGATTTCATTGCCAATGTCCACCTGTTGCGTGCGAAACTCGCTCATTCCGTCCCGACAAGAAAATCGACTGCCTCATCACCTGCCGGAGGAGTACCGTACACCGCTTCTGCCCACCCTTGGTCAGTTGCGACCTGGTTTCGGACGGCTTGTTGGTACAGAATCTGAAGCTGCTCAGTGAGCGGCCCTGGTCGACCGTTACTGATTTTCCTCCTATCGACGGAGGAAACGTGAGTGACCTCGGCGGCACTGCCGCACACGAACAACTCGTCCGCGGAGTACAGCTCGGTGCGGTCGATGGGGCGTTGATCCACTTCGATCCCCAGAGCATGGTGGGCAAGATGAATCAAGGAATCCCGGGTAATCCCCTCGAGGATGCTTTCGGTGCCAGGAGGAGTGCAGAGCCGGCCGTGGCGAACCATAAACACGTTATATCCGGCCCCCTCTGAGATGCGGCCGTCAGCGGTGGGAATCAGTGCGGCATCGAATCCGTTTCGTCGAGCTTCCAGCATGGCAAGCCGTCCGTTTTGATAGTTCGCGATGGACTTCACTCTCGGAGGCATGGAGCGCTCTGAAATTCGGGACCAACTGCTTACCTGCACGTCCAAACCGTCCCTGGCAAAATATCCCTCCATCGGGATCGCGGCCATGATAACCGTGGCAGGGCCGGTGTCTTCGGGCTTGCCGTCTGGTGAGTCAACGAACACCTGCACACGCATGAGCAGGTTCTGACGCAAGTCGTTCACTCGGACGAGTTCGAGCAGCTGAGACCTGAGTTCGCGCACGTCAGTGGGGCCATCTATTTCTACTACTCGCATGGATTCGACCAGGCGCTGCATGTGGTCCATCACCCGGAACGCGTAGAGCTCGTCGTCATCAGCACTCCAATACGCTCGGAAACCCTCGAAAACTCCTACCCCGTACTTCATCGAAGTGGAGAGCACGTGGAGGCGGGCATCGTCGAAGTTGATCAGGTTGCCGTCTTTAAGCATGTAATTGGGCTTCGCTGCAATCTTGGTCATACGCCATTTATAGACCCGCAACTGTGTTATTGTCCAATTGGTTTCCTGATTGACATTATGAGGAGTCTCGTGAATACAGGTCGGCGGAAAGTGCCAGCAACCGGGCCCGCGGGGGCGGGGGGACCCTCCGGCCAGCGCCCCTATGTCTCGATTCGAAACGTAACCAAACACTATGGGGACCTGGTGGCGATCAACAATGTCTCCCTCGACATCGAGGAGGGACAGGTGGTGGCCATCATCGGCCCATCAGGCTCGGGAAAGTCCACACTGTGCCGCTGCATCAATGGGCTGGAAGCGATCGACGACGGAGACATCGAGATCGCCGGACTTCCACTGCCCAAAGAGGGCTCGGATTTAGCCCGCATGAGGACAAAGGTCGGGATGGTGTTTCAGGCATTCAATCTTTTTCCGCACATGACGGTGCTTCAGAACATCGTATTGGCGCCGACACAGGTCGCGGGCCTGTCCAAAGTTGAAGCGAAACTCCGCGCGGAAGAATTGCTCGAGCGTGTGGGCATTCCGGAAAAGGCGCACAAGTATCCTGCGGAGCTCTCCGGTGGACAACAACAGCGGGTCGCCATCGCTCGGGCGCTCGCAATGCGTCCGAAAGTCATGCTCTTCGACGAACCGACGTCGGCGCTCGACGTGGAAGCCATCAAAGAAGTGCTCGACGTTATGGCAGACCTTGCTCGAGCCGGCATGACCATGGTCGTGGTTACTCACGAGATGGGTTTCGCGAACTCTGCGGCAGACAAGGTCGTGCTCATGGAGGACGGCGAGATTGTCGAGGAGTCGACGCCAAAGGAATTTTTCGCC
>JBDSDO010000024.1:0-5409 GCA_039920505.1 Terrimesophilobacter sp. | reverse complement strand
CCACCCCGGTAGCGTCGCCCAGTCCGAGCCCCTGCTCGCCCTGGAACAGCTCTGAGCCGCCCCAGTTCTCGCCCGGGCGCAGCGCCTGGAGGTTCGCGTCGAGCTGCGCCAGCGACTGCATCAGCCGCGGCGACCCAAACGCCTGGGCGGAGAGCTGCAGGAGTTCCTCGCGCTGCTCCGGACTCATCGAGTTCAGCATCCGCTGCGTCGCCGCCGAGCGCTGCGCCAGTGCGTCGATCAGTTCGTCGATGTTCTGCGGGTTCTCGGGGAAGAAGTCCCCGTGCTTGGCCATGAACTCGTTGAAATCCTGTGGCGTGTCCTCGCCACGCTGGTGCTTTTCCAGCAACTCGTTGAGATCGGTGAGCATCTCGCCCACTTCGGCGCGGTCGTCGTCAGTGGCGTTCTCGAGCGCCTGCTTCATACCGGCGAAGCGCTGATCGAGAACTTCCCGGCCGAGGAGATCCTTGATCTTTTCGTAGTCCTCGCGGGCTTGAGCGGATGTCCACTCGTAGTCACTGAGCTCGCTCACCGCCGCGGCCGTGGAGGTCGGCAGGTTCTCCAGCCGCATCTGCGCGAAGGCGCGCTCGGCGTCATCCAGGTTGACGTCGCGGGCCAGCTGCTTGCGCTCTTCGAGCACGGCGTGTTCGAGCAGTTCCTTCACCTCCTGCAGGGTGCCGGACAGGTTGTGCCGCTGCAGCAGCCGGCGGCGCCGCTCGGCCACCTGGCGGGTGAGGTCGTCCAGCCCCGTCTGATGTTGGCCACCCCGGCGGAGGAACTCCTGCATCGACCGTTCGGGGGAGTAGCCGGCCATGACGTTCTCACCGATCGCATCCAGCGCCTCAGCGATATCAACCGGGGGAGCGAGCGGGTCGCCGCCCTCGTAGCGACGGAACCGGATGCTGGGCCTAGCCATAGACTGTGTCGCTCCCGTCGGTCTCCTTGCCGATCTGGCGTGCCAGGTAAAGCCCTTCCAGTGCGAACTCCAGCGCCGCAGCCCGCTGCCCGGCCGTCTGCGCGCCGAGCCGGCCCCAGACGTCCTCGTACAGTTCGGACTCGCCGAGCAACGGCAGTTCGGACAGGAAGTCGCGGGCGGTGACCTGCACGCCAGTGGCCACGGTCACACCGTGCTCGATCGCCTCCACCAGCGGTCCGAAATCCAGACCGCGGAAGTGCTCGCGCACCGCCTCGGAGGTGGCGGTGCGCAGCAGATGCGTGAGCACTTCGCTCTCCCGGCCTTCCTCGCCGGTCTCGAATTCAACTTTGCCGCCGAGCACTTCCACGGCGGATTCGAGGTCGATGGCGCGCGCTACGGCCTCGTCCTCATTCTGGGTTGCGGCGCGGTGGAGCGCTGCCGCTCCGAGTGTCTCGGCCGCGGCGATGGCGAATCGGGCGCTCACCCCGCTGCGCTGGTCTACCGCGGAGGAATCGCGCAAGTTGCGGGCGAATCGGGCCAGGATCTCAATCAGGTGGTCAGGCACATCCGCGACCAGGTCCGCTTCCTGACGGATGACAGCGATCTCGGCCTCCAGTGCAGTCGGGTAGTGGGTATGGATCTCGGCACCGAACCGGTCTTTGAGCGGGGTGATGATCCGGCCGCGGTTGGTGTAGTCCTCGGGGTTGGCGCTGGCGACGATCAGCACGTCGAGCGGCAGCCGCAGCACGTAGCCGCGGATCTGGATGTCGCGCTCCTCCATCACGTTGAGCAGCGCGACCTGGATGCGTTCGGCCAGGTCGGGCAGTTCGTTGATCGCCACGATGCCGCGGTGGCTGCGCGGGACCAGCCCGAAATGGATGGTCTCCGGGTCACCGAGCGAGCGGCCCTCGGCGACCTTCATCGGGTCCACATCTCCGATCAGATCGGCGACGGAGGTGTCGGGGGTAGCGAGTTTTTCGACGTACCGCTCGTCCCGGTGCCGCCAGGACACCGGCAGGGCGTCACCCAACTCGCTTGCGCGGCGCCGGGACTGGTGGGTGATCGGCTCGTAAGGGTGCTCACCTAGCTCGGAGCCGTCGATCACGGGCGTCCATTCATCGAGCAGACCAACCAGGGTGCGCAGCAGCCGGGTCTTGCCCTGGCCGCGCTCGCCCAGCAGCACGACATCGTGGCCGGCGATCAGCGCGCGCTCCAGCTGGGGGATGACCGTGTTCTCGAAGCCATACAGTCCAGGCCAGGGGTCCTCGCCGGCACGCAACTTTCCCAAAAGGTTGTCGCGGATCTCGCTGCGCAGCGGCTTGTGAACGTGCCCGGCGGCGCGCAATTCACCGACGGTACTGATGCTGGGAATCTGACTCACGGGAAACGTCCCTTCAGGTCGGTCGTCCCGGGGCCTT
Organism: Terrimesophilobacter sp.; assembly: GCA_039920505.1. Lineage (GTDB taxonomy): Bacteria > Actinomycetota > Actinomycetes > Actinomycetales > Microbacteriaceae > Parafrigoribacterium. The sequence goes on along the minus strand of JBDSDO010000024.1, from coordinate 3,078 downwards.
GTGGTTGGCCCAGTAGAGGTTGGTGAGGAATGCCGTGTTCGGCCGGTTCACCAAGGTGGTCATCATGCCTCCCGACTGCTCGGGGATTGCGGCTACCGTACGCCGATCGATCGCCGGTGTCGACCCGTCCGATGGGTGCGCCGATTTTCGCCGGCGAGCCGTGGAACAGTTTCCGGATGCCGGTTGTTCTATCCGTCGCATCCGACAGCTCGTAGGCTGTTACTGATAGAGGAGAGGCACCATGACTGACAGAACTGAGACGGCGATCCTGGCCGGAGGCTGCTTCTGGGGAGCGCAGCAGCTTCTCCGCAAACGTCCGGGAGTGATCTCCACGCGCGTCGGTTACTCCGGAGGCGAGACGCCCAACGCCACCTACCGCAACCACGGCAACCATGCGGAGTCCGTGGAGATAGTCTTCGACCCCGACCAGATTTCGTTCCGGGAACTGCTCGAGTTCTTTTTCCAGATCCACGATCCGTCCACCGAGAACCAGCAGGGCAACGACCTCGGAACCAGTTACCGCTCGGCGATCTTCTACAGCAACGACGAGCAGAAGCGTGTGGCAGAGGAGACCATTGCCGATGTGGACGCATCCGGACTCTGGCCGGGCAAGGTTGTGACCGAGATCACTGCCGCAGGGCCGTTTTGGGAAGCGGAGGATGAGCACCAGGATTACCTCCAGAAGTACCCGGATGGATACAACTGCCACTACGTACGGCCCGGATGGACGCTGCCGCACCGCCAGGAGGAGCCCGCGCGGTAACCACCGATAAACGAGGTGGGCCGCGCTTCCGGTGCAACTACAGCGTGGCCAACACCTGTGCCAGACCGTCGTCGCGCGCGGTCCCGGTGAGTTCGTTGGCAACCTCGATCACGTCAGCCGGAGCGTGACCCATGGCCACACCGCGACCACTTTCGGAGGCCCAGCGGAGCAGGTCGATGTCGTTCCGGCCGTCGGCCACCGCCATCACCCGTTCCCGAGGGATGCCCAATTCCATGCGTACCTGTTCCATCGCCGTGGCCTTGTTCACGCCGAGGGGCGCGATGTCGAGCCAGGCGGTCCAGCCGATCGCGTAGCTCACCTGATGCAGGCCCATTTTTTCGACCACGGCGAGGAAATCCTCCATCTCGTGGTCCGGGGAGATCACCACGACGCGGGTGGTCGGCTCGTTCAGCAAGTCGTCGAAGTCGACCTGTTCGCTGTCGAGTCCGATCGTCGCATCGGGGAAGGGTTCGGTGTACCGGTAATGACCATGCGCGTCTTCAACCGCGAATCGCGCGGTTCCGATGTGCTTCCGGATCGTTCTGAGCACATCGGTAGGGTCGAAGGTCTCCACCCATTCGCGCCGGTAACCGCTTGGCGCATCCGCATCGCGGCGCAGAGTGATGGCGCCGTTGGAGCAGACCAAGAACCGTGGCGCTATGCCGAGGTGCTCCAACACCGGAATCGTGGCTGCGGCGGAGCGCCCGGTGGCGAGCATCACCTGATGGCCCGCTGCATCCAGGCGCTGGACCTGTTCGATCACGGCGTCGCTGATCGAGCCGTCCTCGAGGAGCGTTGTGCCGTCGATGTCCAGGGCGACAAGCCACGCGGCATCCGTGGTCTCCACAGGCGCCGCAGGATTACTCACAACGCCAGCCTACAATCGCGCGCTCCCGCTCGACGCGCCCGCAGACGTCTGGGCGCACCCGCAGTTTCTGGCGCGGCGAGCCGGTAGGGGCGGCCTCGAAGCGTGACAGGTCACCTCAGCGCGAATGATCCGGTGACCACCTCGCCGGCCGGTTCATAGGTGCCGATCACCACTCCGGTCGTGGAAACCGTGCTGTCGACGAGCTTCAGCCCGGCCGGGATGGTGCCCTCGGCGAAGAGGCGCTTGCCCGAGCCGAGGACGACGGGGAAGATCCACAGGCGGAACCGGTCCACCAGGCCATGGCGCAACAATGCCTGGATCAAGTTGGCGCTGCCGTGCACCTGCAACTGTGGCCCGTCCTCCTGCTTCAGCGCCGCGATGCCGTCGGCCGCGTCACCGGGGATCAACACCGAGTTGGCCCAGTCCAAGCTGGGGGAGGTGCGCGAGGCAACGTACTTCGTGGCGTTGTTGAACACGCTGGCACCCTCTTCTTCGGATGCGTGCGGCCAGTGCGCGGCCATCACGTCGTAGGTTCTGCGGCCGAGAACCATGGCAAACGGCGTGCTCGTCGCCTCGGCCATGACCTGGCCCATCGTCTCGTCCCAGTAATTCACCGACCAGCCACCGTGGGTGAAGCTGCCGCTGTCGTCCTCGCCCGGCCCGCCCGGCGCCTGCATGACGCCGTCCACGGTCAAGAACGTCGTGACCAGCAGTTCTCTCATTTCTTCACTCCTTTCACGACCGCGGTCGACTCAGGACGGCCATCACCTGTCAGTGTGCCAGACGCCAGCATCTGCGGCCATAACAGCAGGAAACACCACACTTTCACTCCACAAGACGGCGCTCAAGAAAGTTATCCACTGATGCCTATATTCGAATGACAATGTCAGTGGTGCCTGCCACACTCGTAACTATGAAGCACTTGATCGAAGCGTTGGAGCAGGCTGGGGCATTAATCGCCGCAGCGCTGGACGGCGTGTCAGTGGAGTGGGCGGCGGATGCCGATGCTCTGGCACTGGTGCGCGCCGCCGAGATGGTCGGCCGCTCGGTGGATGGACTCCGGGTTGCCGCTGCCAGTGACATCGCGCGCCGGTCGGACCCGGCGCTCGGCCATGACAGTTTGGCCTGGCGGTACGGGTGCCGTAGTGGGGTTGATCTGATCACCCTGGCAACGCGTGTCTCCTCCCGTGAGGCGAACCGCCGCCTGCAGGTTGGGGCGATGGTGACTCCACGCACCGGGTTGACCGAAACTCTGCCGCCGCTGTTTCCTGCCGTTGCGGCCGCACTGGCATCCGGAGAGTTGGGGGTGGATGCTGCGGAGGCGATTGTGACCGCGTTGCAACCGGTGGCCGTGCGGGTTCCGCCGGATGCCTTGGCGACGGCCGAACGCAGTCTGGTGGCTTCCGCCACCGGGGCGATCACCGCCGAAAACGAGGGGCTGCCCGGT
>JBDSDO010000023.1:0-15600 GCA_039920505.1 Terrimesophilobacter sp. | reverse complement strand
GGCCCTCAGCCGAGCCAGGCCGATCCGGCAGGGCGAGCGTTGGCTGGATCTGTGCGCCGGCCCCGGCGGAAAGGCCGCGCTCCTTGCTGCTGAGGCGATTACCGGTGGCGCAACCCTTGTCGCAAACGAACTGGTGCCCGCCCGCGCCGAGCTCGTGCGCAAGGCCCTGGCGGTGTTCGACACGCCGCCCCAGGTCTGGGAACTCGACGGCACGACAGTGGGTGCCTCGCATCCGCGACAGTTCGACCGTATCCTGCTCGACGCGCCATGCACGGGACTCGGCGCCTTGCGCCGACGTCCGGAGGCGCGCTGGCGCAAGCAGCCCCGCGACGTCGCCGAACTGGCGGAGTTGCAGATCCGGTTGCTCGAATCGGCGCTGGCCGCGCTGGCCCCCGGCGGAATCCTCGCCTACGTGACCTGTTCGCCGCACCCGGGGGAGACCCAGGCGGTGGTGCACAGTGCGTTACGTGACAACACCGACGTGCACACTCTGGACACCCAAGCGGTGCTGGCCGCAGCCACAGGCGAAAGCCTCGCGTTGCCGGCGGCAGAACACGTGCAGTTGTGGCCGCACCGGCACGGCACCGACGCAATGTTCATCCAACTGCTGACCCGCGAGCGCCCGGTAGGCTGACGGCATGCCGGTCCGCATCAACCCCAGCATCCTCGCCGCGGACTTCGCCAATCTGCAACGCGAGATTGCACGCATCCACACCGCTGATCTGGTGCACGTGGATGTGATGGACAACCACTTCGTGCCGAACCTCACCTTCGGGCTGGGCATGGTCGAGCGCCTGCAGCAGGTCTCCGCGCTGTCCCTCGACGTGCACCTGATGATCGACGACCCCGATCGATGGGCCCCCGGCTACGCGGAGGCGGGGGCGTTCTCGGTCACCTTCCACGCCGAAGCGGCCGCCGACAGTGTGATACTCGCGCGGCGGCTACGGGAGATCGGCGCTCGGGCGGGCATCGCCGTCAAGCCGAACACCCCCATCGAGCCGTACCTCGACCTCCTGGCGGAGTTCGACCAGGTACTGGTGATGACCGTCGAGCCGGGCTTCGGCGGCCAGAGGTTCATCCAATCGACAATGCCCAAACTGCGTCTGCTGCGGGATGCCGTTGCGAGACACGGACTCGACGTCTGGCTGGAGGTCGACGGCGGCGTCGACGAGCGGACCATCCAGGTCGCCGCCGAGGCCGGCGCAGACACCTTCGTGGCCGGTTCGAGTGTGTTCAAGGCCGACGACCCGGCCGCCATGATCGACACACTCCGGTGCGTCGCGACCCGCCACGCGCATCCGTAACCAGGCGGCGTCTGGTTGGATAGTCGGATGAGCGAATTAGGCAAGACCAAACCAGAGATCGAGTTTTACGAAGGGGAACCGCCTCAGGAGCTGATCACTACGGACATCGAGGTCGGCGACGGCGTGGAAGCCACCCCCGGCGCGACGGTTGACGTGCACTACGTCGGAGTGGATGTCGAATCCGGCGAAGAATTCGACTCCTCGTGGAGCCGCGGAGCGTCGATCAACTTCCCGCTGCGCAGCCTCATCGCCGGCTGGCAGCAAGGCATCCCCGGCATGCGCGTCGGTGGACGCAGAAGGCTCATCGTGCCGCCGCACCTGGCCTACGGGTCGGCGGGTTCCGGCCACCACCTGTCCGGGCGCACGCTGCTCTTCGTGATCGATCTGCTCGGTGTTAGCTAGCGGAGTCAGCTAGCGGCGCCACCCGGTAACGTTGACGGTGTGAAAACGTTCGACGGGCTCTTCGAGGAGCTGACCGAGAAAGCCGCGACCAGACCGGAGGGCTCCGGTACCGTAGCCCGCCTGGACGGCGGCGTGCACTCGATCGGCAAAAAAATAGTGGAAGAAGCCGCCGAAGTATGGATGGCCGCCGAATTCCAGTCCCTCGACGAGACCGCTGAAGAAATATCCCAACTGCTGTATCACGTTCAGGTGCTCATGATCGCCAAGGGCCTCACCACCGCGGATATCTACCGGTACCTGTGATCGTCCCGTCCGCCGCCCCGGCGAGTAAAGAGAACTCAAGAATGCTGCGAGTCGCCGTGCCCAACAAGGGCATCCTGTCCGAGACCGCTGTCCAGATGCTGTCCGAGGCTGGATACGTGATTCGGCGCGACCCGAAACAGCTCGTCGTGTTCGACGAACCGAACCAGGCCGAGTTCTTCTACCTCCGGCCGCGGGACATCGCCACCTACGTCGGATCCGGGGCGCTGGACGTGGGCATCACCGGGCGCGACATGCTGCTGGACTCCGGCTCCACCGCCACGGAGGTCGCCACCCTGGACTTCGGGGCGTCCACATTCCGGTTCGCCGGTCCGGCCGGTAAGTACTCCGCTGTCGAAGACCTCGAAGGAGTCAGGGTCGCCACGAGCTACCCGGGGTTGGTCAAGGGCTACCTCGACGCCATCGGGATCAGCGTCGAGCTGGTCACCCTGGATGGCGCTGTGGAGTCGGCGGTGCGCCTCGGGGTAGCGGATGCTGTGGCCGACGTCGTCTCGACCGGAACCACCCTGCGACAGCAGAACCTGGAGATCTTCGGTCCGGTCATCCTCGAGTCGACGGCAGTGCTGATCAGCTCGAAAGAGGACATTGAGGGGCTGCCCACCTTCCACCGCCGGCTGCACGGTGTACTGGTCGCCAGGCAATACGTGCTCATGGACTACGACCTGCCCGTTGCGCTGCTGGAAAGCGCCTCCACCATCACACCGGGGTTGGAATCGCCCACGATCTCGCCGCTGCACGACACCGACTGGGTGGCCGTGCGGGTGATGATCCCACGCGCGGAAGCGAACACCATTATGGACGCCCTCTACGAGCTGGGGGCCCGCGCGATCCTGGTCAGCCCGATCCACGCCGCACGGATCTGACAGTGGGCGTCGCAGTCAGAGTCATCCCGTGCCTGGACGTCGCAGCCGGTCGCGTCGTCAAGGGGGTCAACTTCCTGAACCTGAGGGATGCCGGGGATCCGGTCGAACTCGCCCGCCGCTATTACGAACAGGGCGCGGACGAGATCACCTTCCTGGATGTGACGGCCACTGTCGACGAACGCGCCACGACGTATGACATGGTCACCGCCGCCGCTGAGCAGATCTTCATCCCGCTCACCGTGGGCGGGGGAGTGCGATCGGATGACGACGTGGCCAGGCTGCTCGCCTGCGGTGCTGACAAGGTCGGTGTCAACAGCGCCGCCATCGCCCGCCCTGCGCTGATCGGCGAGATCGCCGACCGGTTCGGCTCGCAGGTGCTCGTGCTCTCCCTGGACGTCAAACGGCGCAGTGTGGAGGGGAAGGTCGGCCCCGCGCGGTCCGGCTTCATCGTCACCACTCACGGCGGACGCGTCGACACCGATCTGGATGCGCTCGCGTGGGCCGCAGAGGCCATCGAGCGTGGCGTGGGCGAGTTGCTGGTGAACTCCATCGACGCCGACGGAACCAAGAACGGATTCGACCTGGAACTGGTCGCGGCGATGCGCGAACTCAGCACCGTCCCGGTGATCGCCTCAGGGGGAGCCGGCTCGCTCGCGCACTTCGCTCCGGCCGTAGCGGCGGGCGCGGACGCCGTGCTCGCGGCATCCGTGTTCCACAGTGGAGAATTGACGGTGGGCGAGGTGAAGCACGCGCTGGGCAGTGCCGGCTTCACGGTCAGGTAGGAGACGATGGACGGCGTAACCGCGCTGACAGAGGCGAGATTCGACGCCAACGGGCTGATCCCGGCGATCATCCAGCAGTGGGACACCGGCGAGGTGCTCATGCTCGGCTGGATGGACGCCGAAGCGCTGCGGCGCACCGTCACCTCGGGACGCGTCACGTTCTGGTCACGGTCCCGCCAGGAGTACTGGCGCAAGGGCGACACCTCCGGCAATGCGCAGTACGTGCGCTCGGCTGCACTGGACTGCGACTCTGACGCGCTGCTCGTGTCAGTGGATCAGATCGGGGTGGCCTGCCACACCGGCGCGCGCTCATGCTTCGACGTCGGACCGATCACCGACGTCGTCACCGCGGCACGGGGCACCGGCGCATGAGCGACGGAACCACGACGCGGCAGCAGTTCGCCGCGCTCCAGGATGGCCACAAGGTCGTTCCCGTCATCCGAGAGCTCTTCGCTGACGGCGAGACGCCGGTCGGCATCTACCGCAAGCTCGCGGCCGGTCGCCCAGGCACCTTTCTGCTCGAATCGGCCGAGCAGGGTGGCATCTGGTCGCGGTACTCGTTCATCGGAGTCTCCTCGTTCGGCGTGCTGACCCAAATCGGTGACACGGCGGCATGGCAGGATTACGGCCTGAGCGAGCAACGTGCCCTGGGCGCGGATGCGCCCAGCACGCCGCTGGATGCCCTCGAACGACTGTACGCACGCTGGGCGACGCCGCGCATCCCCGGCCACCCGCCGCTGACCGGCGGTCTGGTCGGATTCATCGGCTGGGAGGCGATCCGGCAGATCGAAAAGCTGCCAGACCAACCGCCGGCGGATTTCCCGATTCCCGGGCAGGCACTGAGCTTCGTGCGCGAACTGGTCGTCGTCGACCATCGCACCGGCTCGGTGCTTCTGATCGCCACCGCGCTGAACGACGGCGTCCAGCGCGAAGACGAGCAATGGGCAGCAGCACAGAATCGACTCGATGACCTGCAGGCCGGCCTCGCCCAGCCAGCGGAGGCTTTCCTCGCCCGCGGCGACTTCGACACACCGGTGACGGCGATCCCGCGGATCACGCCGGAGCGCTTCCGCACCGCCGTCGCACGCGCGAAAGACCACATCACCGCCGGTGACGTGTTCCAGGTCGTCATTTCGCAACGGTTCGACCACGAGGTCACGGCCGACCCGATTGACGTGTACCGGGTGCTGCGCACCCTGAACCCGAGCCCGTACATGTACCTGCTGTCGCTCGAGGACACCGACGGCGAACCGTACTGGATCATCGGATCCTCGCCTGAAGCACTCGTCAAGGTGGAGAACCGCCGCGTCTACATGCATCCCATCGCGGGGTCGAAGCCGCGCGGCGCCTCTCCGGAAGAAGACATCGCGCTGGCGGATGCCCTCGGGCACGACGAGAAGGAACGAGCGGAACACCTGATGCTCGTCGACCTGGCCCGCAATGATCTGCTCAAGGTATGCCGGCCCGGATCGGTGGAGGTCACCGAGTTCATGCGCGTCGAACGGTTCAGCCACATCATGCACCTCGTCTCGTCGGTGGAAGGCGACCTGGAAGCCGACTCGGGGTCCCTCGACATCTTCAGGGCCACCTTCCCTGCCGGAACGCTCTCCGGAGCACCGAAGCCGCGCGCCCTCGAGATCATCGACGAACTCGAGGCGGCGCAACGGGGCGCCTACGGCGGAGTGGTCGGCTACTTCGGCTTTTCCGGCGACCTGGATCTGGCCATTTCAATTCGCACCACGACGATTTCCCGCGGCATCGCCCGTGTGCAGGCCGGCGCCGGGGTCGTGGCCGATTCCGACCCGGATGCCGAGCAGCAGGAGTCGCAGAACAAGGCGGCCGCGCCGCTGAGTGCCGTCGCCGTCGCCAACTCGCTGCGACGGGTGCGCTGATGTTCGCGCGCCGGATCAAGTCGCTCGTTATCCTGGTCGGGCTCGCGCTCAGTGCGCTGGCGCTAATCTCGTGGACTCAGCCGTGGTTCACCCTCACGCTGACCGGTGGAAGCTCGGCCGCGCACTCGATCACAGCGCAAGGCGATGAGGCAGCACCGGGACTGCCGGCGTTGACCCTCGCCGCTCTCGCCCTGATCGCCGCGCTCTCCCTCGCCGGCACCATCTTCCGCCGCATCCTCGGAGTACTCGAGCTGCTCATCGGCGCCAGCATCGTGCTCGCCGCGGCGGTGGCTCTGTCCGACCCGGTCGCCGCGGCGGCGAAGCTCGTGACCAAGGCGACAGGGGTGTCCGGGAAGGAGTCCGTCAGCGCGCTCGTCGCCTCGGTCGGGCAGACCCCATGGCCGTGGATCGCCGCGACGCTCGGCGTGGCGATCGGGATCCTCGGCGTCGTGCTCCTGGCCGTCGGCCGCCGCTGGCCGGACTCGTCGCGCAGGTTCCAGACAACCGTGCCGGCTGAGAACACTGGCGAGGGCACAGCCACCGATTGGGATCGTCTCTCCGGGGGAAGCGATCCGACCTCACGCTAGACTTTGACGAGACCAATCCAGAGCAACCATGGAGTGACATGAGCAGTGCAGACATCGAAGATCCCGGCCACGGCAACTCGCCGGCGGCATGGATCGCCGTAGCCATCATGCTGGTCGCTGTGGCCGTCGGCACGATCGCCTTCCGCTGGTCCATCGAGTGGCTGGTCTGGGCGGCAGCCATCCTCGCCTTGCTGGGACTGATCACCGGCTGGGTGCTCAAGCGGCTTGGCTACGGAGTCGGCGGCGGCAAATGGACGCAGAAGGTCCACTGAACGTTGCTCCGTGACCTGGTAGCCGGAGCTGCTCACGACGCGTCCACGCGCCGCGAGAGCCGCAGTTACGCCGAGGTCGAGTCTGACGCGGCCGCCCGAGAACCGGCGCTCGACGCCGCGCTGGCGCTTGCGCCAGCCGACCGGGTGAAGATCATCGCCGAGATCAAGCGAGCCAGCCCATCCCGAGGACCGCTGGCCGACATCCCCGATCCTGCAGCACTCGCCGTCTCGTATCAGAACGGCGGCGCCAGCGCGATCAGTGTGCTGACGGATGCTCGCAACTTCGGTGGATCACTCGAGGATCTGGAACTGGTGCGCGCCGCGGTGTCCCTTCCGTTGCTGCGCAAAGACTTCATTTCGCAGCCGTACCAAGTGCTCGAGGCACGCGCCGCCGGCGCCGACCTCGTGCTGCTCATCGTCGCGGCTCTGGACCAAACAACCCTCGGCGAGCTGTACGCCCTGACCACCCAGTGCGGAATGAACGCCCTGCTGGAAACGCACAGCGCCGAGGAAATCGACAGGGCGCTGCAGGTCGGCGCCGGGATCGTCGGCGTCAACGCACGTAACCTCAACACGTTCGAACTCGATCAAGATCTGTTCGCCAGTCTTGCGGACCATATCCCGTCGGGTGTCATCCGGGTCGCGGAGTCGGCGGTGAAGTCGGCCGAGGATGTCGCCCACTACCGGCGGGCCGGCGCCGACGTCGTGCTCGTCGGCGAAGCACTGGTCACGGGCGATCCCGTGCAGACGCTCACAGAGTTCCTGGCAGCATGACGGAACCCAACTCGCTGCGTAACGCCCCCGGTCCCTACTTCGGCCAGTACGGCGGCAGATTCGTGCCGGAGTCGCTCGTCGCGGCACTGGACGAGCTGAGCACCGCCTACCAGGCGGCCAAGGTCGACCCGGCATTTCAGGCGGAGCTCGCCGGCCTGCACGCGTCATACACCGGGCGGCCGTCGCCGATCACCGAGGTCCCGCGGTTCGCCCAACACGCGGGCGGCGCCCGGGTGTTCCTCAAACGGGAAGACCTCAACCACACCGGCAGCCACAAGATCAACAATGTGCTCGGACAGGCCTTGCTCACCAGGCGGATCGGCAAGACGCGCGTGATCGCTGAGACCGGCGCCGGCCAGCATGGTGTCGCCACAGCCACCGCCGCCGCCCTGTTCGGCATGGACTGTGTGATCTACATGGGCGAGGTCGACACCGAGCGTCAGGCACTGAATGTGGCACGGATGCGGCTGCTCGGCGCCGAAGTGGTGCCCGTGACGGCCGGGTCCAGAACCCTCAAAGACGCGATCAACGAGGCGATGCGCGACTGGGTCACCAACGTCGCCACCACCAACTATATTTTCGGCACCGTGGCCGGCCCGCATCCGTTCCCCGCTATGGTGCGCGACTTTCAGAAGATCATCGGCGAAGAAGCGCGGGAACAAATGCTCGCGGCCACCGGGCGACTGCCCGACGCCGTCGCCGCATGCGTCGGCGGCGGGTCCAACGCCATCGGCATCTTCGACGCGTTCCTCGATGACGACTCGGTCGCGCTGTACGGTTTCGAGGCGGCAGGTGACGGCGTGGACACCCCGCGACACGCGGCCACGATCTCCAAGGGCCGCCCCGGCGTGCTGCACGGCGCCCGCAGCTACCTGCTGCAGGACGACGACGGGCAAACCATTGAATCCCACTCCATCTCCGCGGGGTTGGACTACCCCGGCGTCGGGCCGGAACACGCCTGGCTCGCCGACATCGGCAGGGCCAGTTACCTGCCGATCACCGACGCGGCCGCGATGGCTGCGATGAGGCTGCTGTCCCGCACCGAAGGCATCATTCCGGCCATCGAGTCGGCGCACGCCCTGGCCGGAGTGTTGGACCTGGGGGCGAGACTCGGGCCGACAGCGACAATCCTGGCGAATCTCAGCGGCCGCGGTGATAAAGACATGGAAACCGCTGGGCGATATTTCGACATTTTCGACACGAATGCGTCCCAGTCGTGACCGGTACCAGCCGGGTCGAATCTGCCATCGCCGCCCGTAACACGGATGCCGCCGGCGCGCTGGTCGCGTATCTCCCGGTCGGCTTTCCCGACCTGCCCACGAGCATCGACGCCGCCGTCGCGGTCGTGCACAACGGCGTTGACATCCTGGAACTCGGCCTGCCATATTCCGACCCGGTGATGGACGGTCCGGTCATCCAGGCGGCCACCGGCGCGGCTTTGGCCGGCGGATTCAGGGTGCGCCACGCGTTCGACGCCGTCGAGGCGATCCGCTCCAGAGTCGACGTTCCGATCCTGCTGATGACCTACTGGAACCCGGTGCTGCAGTTCGGCGTCGAAGAATTCGCCGACCGATTGGCGAGTGCCGGCGGTGCCGGCCTGATCACTCCGGACCTCATCCCGGACGAGGGCGCGGCGTGGATCGCCGCGTCGCAACGCACCGGGCTCGACAGAGTTTTCCTGGCCGCGCCATCGTCCTCCGACGCCAGACTCGCCCAGGCGGTGTCCGCCAGCCGTGGCTTCGTTTATGCCGTGTCCACCATGGGCATCACCGGGGCACGCGCCGACGTCGACTCGGCCGCGCGCACCCTGGTGAGCCGCTTGCGCACCGCAGGGGCGACGAGCACGTGCGTGGGGCTCGGCATTTCCACTGCCGGGCAGGTGCGCGAGGTGCTCGGCTACGCGGACGGCGCCATCGTTGGCTCCGCGCTGGTGAAAGCCCTCGCCGACGGCGGAGTCGACGGTGTCGCCCGCACAGCGAGCGACCTTGCCCGCGGGACTAGGCTGAACGAGGTTTCGCAATCCCTGCCCCCTGAAAGGCGTGCCTGACGTTGTTGCCCCTGAGTATTCCCAGCCCCGATTACGCGTGGCAAGTTTTCAACGTCGGCCAGTGGCTGCGTGACATCGGGCTGACCTGGTTCGGCCTTAACCTCACAATCCACACCTATGCGCTGTGCATCCTCGTCGGCATCGTGGCGGCGGGGATTCTCACCGGCTACCGTCTGAAGCAGCGGGGCGCCGAAGCGATGGTCGTCGTCGACGTGATGCTGTGGGCTGTCCCGCTCGGTATCATCGGCGGTCGCATCTTCCACGTGCTCACCCACCCGGACGATTACTTCTACGCCGGCGCGAACCTGCTCAAGACCCTGTACATCTGGGAAGGCGGCATGGCAATCTTCGGCGCCCTGATCCTCGGTGGGGTCGGCGCATTCATCGGCTGCCGGATGTCCGGATTGCGCTTCACCGCGTTCGCCGACGCGGTGGCGCCGGCATTGCTGCTCGCGCAGGCATTCGGCAGGTTCGGCAACTACTTCAACCACGAACTGTTCGGCCTGCCCACGAATCTGCCGTGGGGCCTTCAGATCGAATCGACCAACGCCGCCTTTCCCGCGGGTCTGCCGGCCGGCACACTGTTCCACCCTACGTTTCTGTACGAAATCCTCTGGAATCTGCTGGGCATCGTGGTGCTGCTGGCCATCGAACGCAAGTGGCGCCGCTCCAAGTCGCTGCGAGCCGACGGCACAACGGTCACCCGCATCGCGCCCACCGCGTGGCGTCTGCAGTGGGGCAGGATGCTCGGCCTCTACCTGATCTGGTATGGACTGGGCCGCAGCTACCTGGAATCGATCCGCATCGATCCGAGCGAAATCTTCTTCGGCATCCGGACCAACATCTGGGCCGCGTTCGCCGCCATCCTGCTCGGCATCGTTATCATCATCGTGCAGGGTCGCCGTCACCCCGGACTCGAACCGAGCCCGTACCTGCCGGGTCGGGAGTGGCTCCCCGATCGTGTTGTACACTCTGAGAACTACTATTCGGACACGGACGATGACGGTGATGGCGCCGCACCCTCGAAAACCCCCGCAGCAGCGAATAGGTAAGTAAGCCAGGAAGACCGCCACAAGCGACGCTGGCACACAGTTTGCCGCGCACCCGTCCCTCGGCTCCCGGCAGGCAATTCCCGGGCCGCTGACGTCCCTCCGGCAACATCACTGTGAGGACGGTTCCTAATGTCTTTTACCCCACCCCTGTCGCGTTCGGCCCTGTCCCGTTCGGCGCTGTCCCGGTTCAGTGCAGTCCCGGCCGCCACGGGCCTGTACGACCCAGCCAACGAGCACGACGCGTGCGGGCTGGCCATGGTCGCCACCCTGCGCGGCACTCCCGGTCACGACATCATCACCGCCGCCCTCACGGCACTGCGCAGCCTCGAGCACCGGGGCGCATTCGGCTCCGACGCCGGCAGTGGCGACGGTGCGGGTATCGTCACCCAGGTGCCGGATGCCTTCTTACGCGCCGTCGCACCGTTCACACTTCCGAAAGCCGGCACCTACGCCGTCGGGACGGCGTTCCTGCCGACCGAGGCGGACGAGCGGGCCCAGATCAAAGAGTCGATCGGTTCCCTGGCCACCGACGAAGGACTGACGGTGCTCGGCTGGCGCGAACTGCCGACCGACCCCTCGCAGATCGGCATGCTGGCCGCCGGCGTGATGCCCGCCTTCGAGCAGTTATTTCTCGCCACGATACCGACCGGACCGGTGCACACCGGGCCGCAGCAGCGCCTCGACTTGGACCGGCGCGCGTTCAGACTTCGAAAGCGAGCGGAACGCGAACTCACCGTCTACTTCCCGTCGCTGTCCTGCCGCACCCTGGTGTACAAGGGCATGGTCACCGCGCCGCAGCTCGAGCCGTTCTACCCGGACTTGTCCGACGAACGTTTCGCCTCCCGGGTGGCCATCGTCCACTCCCGCTACTCGACCAACACGTTTCCGTCCTGGCCGCTCGCGCAACCGTTCCGCCTCATCTCGCACAACGGCGAGATCAACACTGTGCAGGGCAACCGCAACTGGATGCGCGCCAGGCAGACGCAGCTGAAGTCGGACCTGATCGGGGACATCGCACCGATCCTCCCGATCATCACCCCCGGTGGCAGCGATTCGGCATCCTTCGACGAGGTGGTGGAACTGCTCAGCCTGTCCGGCCGGTCGCTGCCGCACGCTGTGATGATGATGGTGCCGGAGGCGTGGGAAAAACAGACCGGCGCCGACCCGGCCAGGCGCGCGTTCTACGAGTACCACTCCATGCTGATGGAGCCGTGGGACGGCCCCGCCGCTCTCCTCTTCACCGACGGCACCCTTGCCGGGGCGACACTGGACCGCAACGGGCTGCGTCCCGGCCGGTTCCTGGTCACTGACGACGGCCTCGTCGTCGTGGCCAGCGAGACCGGGGTGCTCGACATCGACCCCAGCCGGGTGGTCAGGCGCGGCCGGCTGCGGCCGGGCAAGATGTTCCTCGTCGACACCGAAGCCGGCCGACTGATCGAAGACGACGAGTTGAAGTCGTCGCTCGCTGCGGCCGCCCCGTGGGGACAATGGCTTGAGGACAACCGGATCAACCTCAAGGATCTCCCGGACCGGGAGCACATCGTGCACACGCCGGCGTCAGTGGTGCGGCGCCAGCGCACCTTCGGCTACACCGAGGAGGAAGTGGGCGTCATCCTCGCGCCGATGGCGCAAAACGGTGTCGAGCCGATCGGGGCGATGGGCACCGACACACCGGTCGCTGTACTCGCTTCCCGGCCACGACTGCTGTTCGACTATTTCACCCAGCAGTTCGCCCAGGTCACCAACCCGCCGCTGGACAGCATCCGCGAGTCCATCGTCACCTCGCTAGGGGTCGGACTGGGTCCTGAGCGCAACCTGCTCGACGCGACCCCGGAACACGCGCAGCAGGTCATCCTCGATTTCCCCGTCATCGACAATGACGAGTTGTCGAAAATCCAGCACATCGACTACCGGCCGGGCAATCACACCACGACGACCATCCGCGGCCTGTACCGCTTCGACGAGGGGCCGTTCGCGCTGAAGAACCGGCTCGAGGCGATCTGCGCCGAGGTGGATGACGCGATCGAGACCGGCGCGCTGTACATCGTGCTGTCCGACCGTGACTCCAACAAAGATCTCGCGCCCATCCCGTCGCTGCTGCTGCTGGCCACCGTGCACCACCATCTGATCCGCCAAGAGAATCGGCTCAAGGTCGGCCTCATCGTGGAGGCCGGCGACGTGCGCGAGGTGCACCACGTCGCGCTGCTGGTGGGCTACGGTGCATCCGCGATCAACCCTTACCTAGCGATGGAAAGCGTCGAGGATCTGGTGCGCCGCGGCGTCATCACGGACATCACTCCGGAGCAGGCCGTGATGAACCTGATCAAGGCACTCGGCAAGTGGGTGCTGAAGACGATGTCGAAGATGGGCATCTCAGTGGTCTCCTCGTACGCCGGTGCGCAGGCGTTCGAGGCCGTCGGGCTGAGTCAGGACTTCGTCGACACCTACTTCACCGGCACGACGAGCCGGCTCGGCGGAGTGGGCATCGAGGTCATCGCCGCGGAGAACCTGGCCAGGCACCGCAGCGCCTACCCCGACGAGCCGGCGGTGACCGCACACGAACGGCTCACCACGGGAGGCGAATACCAGTGGCGCCGCGACGGGGCACCGCACCTGTTCAATCCGGACACCGTGTTCCGGCTGCAGCACTCCACCAGAACGCGCCGGTACGACATTTTCCGGCAGTACACGAAACTCATCGATGACCAGACCGAGGCGCTGATGACGATGCGCGGACTGTTCGGCTTCAAGGCCGGACTGCGGCCCGCTGTCCCGATCGAGGAGGTCGAATCGGTGGCGTCCATCGTGAAGCGCTTCTCAACCGGGGCGATGAGCTATGGGTCGATCAGCATGGAGGCCCACGAGAACCTCGCCATCGCGATGAACAGCAGGGGCGCCAGGAGCAACACCGGCGAGGGCGGCGAGGACGTCGAGCGGCTGCTCGACCCGGCCAGGTGCAGCGCTATCAAGCAAGTCGCCTCCGCGCGCTTCGGCGTCACGAGCATGTATCTCACTCACGCCACCGACATCCAGATCAAGATTGCGCAAGGCGCCAAGCCTGGCGAGGGCGGGCAACTGCCGTCCGCGAAGGTGTACCCGTGGATTGCGCGCACACGGCACGCCACCGCCGGCGTCGGTCTGATCAGCCCGCCGCCGCATCACGACGTGTACTCGATCGAAGACCTCAAGCAACTCATCTTCGATCTCAAACGCGCCAACCCGGCGGCCCGCATCCTTGTCAAGCTCGTCAGCCAGTCGGGGATCGGGGCTGTCGCCACCGGCGTCGCCAAGGCACTGGCCGACGTGGTGCTCGTCTCGGGACACGACGGCGGCACCGGCGCCAGCCCGCTCAGTTCGCTCAAACACGCCGGTACCCCCTGGGAGTTGGGGCTCGCCGAGACGCAGCAAACGCTCATGCTCAACGGGATGCGGGAACGTGTCGTCGTGCAGGTCGACGGCCAACTCAAGACCGGCAGGGACGTCGTGGTGGCTGCGCTGCTCGGTGCCGAGGAATTCGGCTTCGCCACCGCGCCGCTCATCGTGTCCGGCTGCGTCATGATGCGCAAGTGCCACTTGGACACCTGTCCGGTCGGTGTCGCGACACAGAATCCGCTGCTGCGGTCCCGGTTCACCGGAAAGCCCGAGTTTGTAGTCAACTTCTTCGAGTTCCTCGCAGAAGAGGTGCGGGAACATCTCGCGTCCCTTGGCTTCCGATCCATCGAAGAGGCGGTCGGACGGCACGAGGTGCTTGAGGTGAATCGTGCGATCACGCACTGGAAGGCCGACGGGCTGGATCTCAGCCCGATCCTGGCCGGCCCCGACTTTCCCGAAGAGGCACCACGGCACCACCGCATCGCGCAACAGCACGAGCTGGACAAGCACTACGACGTCGGACTGATCAATTCCAGCGAGACGGCGCTGGCCGACGGCACCCCGGTGCGCATCGCTTTGCCGATCCGCAACACCGACCGTGCGGTGGGCACCATGCTCGGCCACGAGATCACCGCCCGATACGGCGAGAACGGCTTGCCGACCGGCACCATTGACGTCACGACCACCGGGTCGGCGGGACAGTCGTACGGCGCGTTCCTACCGGCCGGGGTCACGCTGCACCTGGAAGGGGACGGCAACGACTATCTGGGCAAGGGTCTTTCCGGCGGTCAGATCACCGTACGGCCGGACCGCCGCAGTCTCTTCGCCGCCGAACGCAATGTGATCGCCGGCAACGTGATCGGCTACGGCGCCACCCAGGGCAGTATGTTCATCCGCGGCATCGTCGGCGAACGGTTCCTGGTGCGCAATTCGGGCGCTACCGCCGTCGTCGAGGGCGTCGGCGACCACGCCCTCGAGTACATGACGGGCGGCCTTGCGCTCATCCTCGGCGCGACCGGGCGGAACCTCGGGGCCGGGATGTCCGGCGGCACCGCCTACGTGTACAAACTGCGCAAGGAACGCGTCAACCGGGAAGCGCTGGCATCGGGGGAGCTGTCGCTCCTGCCGCTGGGCAGTGCGGACGTCGAGATCGTCGTCGACCTGCTGGAGCGCCACCGCATCGAAACCGGATCGGCGTTGGCCGACCGGATGCTCTCCCACCCGGAGGACATCATCGCGAGTTTCGTCAAGGTGTTGCCAAGGGATTACGCCGCGGTGCTGCAAACCAGAGCAACGGCGGTCGAAGAGGGACTCGACCCCGACGGCGACGTCGTGTGGGGACGGATTATGGAGGCGACCCGTGGCTGACCCGAAGGGATTTTTGAAGACCACTCAGCGGGAGCTTCCGGCGCACCGTCCGGTGGATTTGCGGCTCATGGACTGGAAGGAAGTGTCAGAGGCGGGAGACGCCGCCACGCTGCGCAGGCAAGCCAGTCGCTGCATGGACTGTGGCATCCCGTTCTGCCACCAGGGCTGTCCGCTGGGTAACCTGATCCCGGAATGGAACGACCTGGTGCGTCGCGGCGAGGACCGTGAAGCCAGCGAACGTCTGCACATGACGAACAACTTCCCGGAGTTCACCGGGCGGCTCTGCCCGGCGCCGTGCGAGACGGCGTGCGTGCTCGGCATCAACCAGCCGGCGGTCACGATCAAGCAGATCGAGGTCTCGATCATCGATCAGGCGTTCGGCAACGACTGGGTCCAGCCGCACCCGCCCGAGCGGTTGACCGGCAAGACGGTCGCCGTCGTCGGGTCCGGCCCCGCCGGTCTCGCCGCTGCCCAGCAGCTGACCCGCGCGGGGCACACGGTCGCGGTCTACGAGCGCGACGACCGCATCGGCGGTCTGCTCCGCTACGGCATCCCCGACTTCAA
>JBDSDO010000022.1:0-43299 GCA_039920505.1 Terrimesophilobacter sp. | reverse complement strand
TGCTCTGGAAAGTGACATGGATGATGCCGCTCTCCGCGACCTCTGAGGTTACGGTGTAGTCGGACTCGAGTCCGCGGAGGTCGTCCCAAAGGCGGATACCCCGCCCCAGCAGGATTGGGGTGATTGCGACGTGGAGCTGGTCAATGAGTCCCGCCCCCAGGAAGTCGCGAACTACCGTCGCGCCACCACCGATCCGCACATCCTTGCTGCCGGCCGCATCCCGTGCCCGTGCGAGCGCGTCGATAGGTGCAGCAGAGAGGAACTCGAACGTCGTGCCGCCCGCCATCTCGATCGGCGAACGCTTTGAGTGCGTGAGGACGAATACAGGCACCCGGAATGGTGGCTCGTCACCCCACCAGCCGCGCCAGTCGGGGTCGTCTGGGAAGTTGTGGAGTCCGAACATCCCGGCGCCCAGGATCTCGGCGCCGACCTCGGCGAAGTAGGCCTCCGCGTAACGGTCGTCGACGCCGGCCGTCCCCTCGCCGCTCTCCTCGTGCAGCACTCGCTCGCGGAAGGTGCGGGTCGCCGTGTAGGCCCCCACGAGCCGGCCCCAGTCGTGGCCGAACGGATGCTCGGGGGTCTGATCCGTGGTTGTGGCGTACCCGTCGAGCGAGATGTTCAGGTCGGCGCGGACAGTCATCGTCTCTCCTTCGAATGTGGTTGCAATCTGCATTCACCATAGTTGAGGGCAAGAAATGGTCAAGAGAGGATGCAACGGAACCGAGATCCGGATGCGCGATCAACGCCGCCGTCGAAGCGCTCGGCGACCAGTGGTTCTCCCTCCCGGAGTGCGGATGCACGAGGGGTATCCGGATAGGGGACAAACGTTTCGGCGATTAGTAGCAGTCGCCGACACTCGACGAGCTGGGTTAGTACTCGTTCGTCTCGGCAGCAATTTCTCCCGAGTCCCCGGCGTTGGGGGTTTTCGAAGCAATCACGCTCCACGCCGCAGGGCAGTCAAATGAAGCCATTGCTTCGCTGCTCGAGCTGATGGTGGACTTCGTTCGCACTCCTGACATCGAGCGATACAAACTGGCGATCAGCGGCAACGCTGCCCGCATCCGCTCCCTGGGCGGAAACGGAAAAGTGGCCTTGCGGATGACGGGTAATGCCGCGATCGGTTTACGGGGTCGTCAGCGGGGCGCGGTTGGGTCTGGTCCTCCGTAACCTCGGGCGACCGACTCCAGGTGGTCTCGGTACTCTTGCCACCAGGTCTCGTCCCCGGCAGCCATGTTGTCGTAGCCGTCCCGGTGCCCAACGCTGCCGTCGACCAACTCGCGCACAATGTCCGCATGACCGGCATGCCGATGCGTCTCGGCGGTCACATGAACCAGAATGCGGCTGAGGCTGACCGGATTGCTCGCCATCCGCCACCACGGCACGCGACCGGAAGCATCAAGAGGCAGCAAGCAAATTGTCTCGTCGGCATGCGCCCACACCCGCCGGTACAGGCCGACGATCGCGTCGCGGGACTCCTCGGGCTGCGCCCACATGTCCTCATTCGGTTTGGCGTCGGGCGAAAGCCATCGCAGATCCTCGCCGAAAGGTCGGTCGAAGACCGAACCGAAGTACTGTGCTTCGACCCCGGCTAGGTGCTTGACCAGCCCGAGAAGGTTCGTACCGGTCGGTGTCAACGGGCGGCGTACATCGTAGTCAGATAGGTCCGCGAGCTTCCACACCACTGCATCGCGGCCCTCTTGCAAATACCGGCGCAGATCGGCCTTGGCACTGTCGCTCATGTGCACCAGTTTGAAGCCGTTGACGGGCGGGGGCAACTCCAACCGGCACCGGGTAAACAAACGACACTGCTCTCCACAAGCCGTTGGCGGGCTCAATCGGTCGTCGCAGCGGGGGCATTCAGAGGGATCTGCGCCGAGCGGAGGCCCCCCACCCGTCAACAGAGTCGTCGGGACTTCGCGTCAGGAACTACGATCGCCGGACGGCACCGAACGTGTGGTTGCGGCCATCTTGCCATCGGGGTCCAGCTTGCCGAGAAGCCTCGCCGAGATCGCCGAGAGTTGTGCGAGTTCATCGGGGGTGAGGGTGTCGATGACGACATTCCTCACTAGGTTTACATGCCCGGGAGCGGTGGCCACCACCTTGTGCCAACCGGCGTCGGTGAGCGAGACGTTGGTCGCGCGGCGGTCGTCGTGGCACGGCATCCGCTGCGCGAATCCCCGGGTCTCCAAGTTGGAGACCACCCGGGACAGCCGGGCCAACGTCGCGTTCGTGCGCGCGGCGAGCTCCGTCATTCGGAGGGTGCGATTCGGTGCCTCGGAGAGCATCGCGAGGGTGAAGTACTCGAAGTGGGTGAGGTCGGCATCTCGTTCGAGTTGCGCATCGAGGGCCGGCGGGAAGAGTTGCAGAACGGCCACGAAGCGTTTCCAGGCCACGAGTTCGTCGCTGGAAAGCCATTTTTGTTCGGTCACACCGTAAGTCATAAGCCGATTCTACCTAAAACACTTGTATCTACAACTAAAGGCCTCTATATTGATTGTAGCTACAAGTATTGGAACTCTCACACGCTGAGCAGAATACGGATCGGGCGAAGACGAATGATAAAGGATGACGTGATAAGCGCAGGCACCAACGTCGGCACAGTGACGTTAAAGGTTGCCGACCCGGATGCCATGACGGCGTTCTACCGGGACGGCATCGGCCTCTCGGTGCTGGCGCAGGCCGGCGACCGCACCGTCCTCGGATCGGGCGACCCGTCGATCGTGCTTGAGTACTCACCGCTGCTGAAACACGCCGCCGGCGGCGCCGCCGGACTCTTCCATACCGCGCTGCTGTTTCAGACCCAGGCGGATCTTGCCCGAGCGCTCTACTCGGTAGCCACGAAGTATCCGGGCGCCTTCACGGGCAGTTCCGACCATCTGGTATCCGAGGCACTGTATTTCGATGACCCGGAGGGCAACGGTGTCGAGCTCTATTGGGATCGGCCGCGCAGTTCCTGGCAGTGGAATGGAGACCGTGTGGTCATGGATACTCGCTACCTCGACCCGAACACCTTTCTCCAGGCCCACCTCACGGATGCCGCTCCCGCCCAACCACTCTCTCTCGCCTCGGTAGGGCACGTGCACCTGAAGGTTGGCGACATTCCCGCGGCTCGGGCGTTCTATTCCGACACCCTCGGCTTCGAGGTGACGAACGAGTTCGGTTCTCAGGCACTGTTCGTCTCGGCCGGCGGCTACCACCACCACCTCGGCATGAACACGTGGCAGAGCCGAGGAGCACGTGACCGCGCTCCGGCACTCGGGCTCGGGGAGGTCACGATCCAATTGCCGACGCCGGATGATCTGGGGGCGCTGCGCGAACGCCTCGCCGCCGCGCGCATCAGCACCCGTGACGACGGTCGCACCCTCACCTTCGACGACCCCTGGAAAAACGAGATCAGGGCCGCGGCCACAGGCAGCGGAAACTAGCACTTCTGTCAGCGAACGGCCGGGGCGCCGGTGTGAAACCGGCCAGATCAGGCAGGCGAGTGCCCCATTCGCCTGTCACGCGCCTTGGCGACTGCGGCCGAGCGGTCGCGCACCTGCAGCTTGGTCAGGATGCTCGCCACGTGGTTTCGCACCGTCTTCTCTGAGAGGACGAGCAACGCGGCGATCTCGTGGTTGCCCCGCCCTGCAGCCACGTGCTCCAGCACCTCGTTCTCGCGCTCGGTGAGCACTTCGAAGACCTTGGCGCGACCCGGCGCGTGCGGAGCCCGGGGTCATGATTCTCCACCGCAAGTGCCAGAACTTCCACTGGCGCCCCGATCAGGTGCGTCCGACATGGCGGGTGTGTTGAGCTGGTGCCCGCGGTCGTGCAGCGAGTGGGTGATCACACTGGTCATCCTGAATCTTGTGGGGCGACTCGCTGCCGGCGACGAAATGGCGCTGGACAGCTTCGAGCCGCTGACTCTCACCGCCCGGCGGCTGGTCGTGGCCGCCGCCTAGTTCCTGGGCCTGATCGGCGTCCGGCTACGGCGCCGCCGTGGCGGGGCTCGTCGTCTTGGCCTCGGGGATCACGGTCGCGCGGTATACCGTGCTGGGCAAGGGCGAGCTGGCGCGGATGGACCCCATTGTCTTCACTAGTATGGGCGTGCTGGGAGCGCCGGTGATCGCCGTGCCGCGGGATCGGCTGGCTGATGGTCGGCTACCTCGGCGCTATCGTCACATTCGCCGGGTTCATCGTGTGGTTCTGGGGCCTGCGCACAGTGCCAGCCGCGCAGGCACGTGCGCTGATGTTCCTGCAGCCGGTGTCCGGACTCGCCCTGTCGGCCCTGCTGCTGGGCAACGCGTGGAGCACGCTTCCGGCTCGCAGTACATGCGCGCCGTTAGGGTCATCTCATGAGGACAACGTTTGAGGATGACGGCTCTGAATTCGATCCACTCGCCGGCAAAAGACTCGTGATCACGGAGCCACTCGCTCTGTGTGAGGGCGACTGGGTCGAAGCGCGAGGTAGCTCGATTGAATCGATGATGCTGAGTTCGAGGGCTGACGAATCGGAGAT
Source organism: Terrimesophilobacter sp. (assembly GCA_039920505.1). Taxonomy (GTDB): domain Bacteria; phylum Actinomycetota; class Actinomycetes; order Actinomycetales; family Microbacteriaceae; genus Parafrigoribacterium. The sequence goes on along the minus strand of JBDSDO010000022.1, from coordinate 38,801 downwards.
ACGACTGGTTGATGGTCAGAGCTTCACCTTTTACGCTGATGAGAAACTCATCGTTTACCGGCGTCAGCCATAGTGTCCCCGCTCCCCGGCAAGATCCTGGGTTGGGGTGCAGACTAGTCGTCGAGGCAAGGCCATCATCGAGTCCTATTCAATTAAGGCGAGACTTCGGAGGCGGTGGAGGTCATGCCAGCTCAGGTCAGACCCCTCAGTTTGCGCGAGCGTGACGACGTCCTTGGACATCGGGTGCGGCACTGGCCTGAACGTCCCGATGCTTGGGCGCGGTGGCTCCCTGTCCCCCGTCCGAGGATCACCGGCAGAGACGGAAAAAAATGAGCAAGCAGAGCGAGAGACTGGAATTCCCCGGGTCCCAAGGGGCGCCACTGGCCGCGCGGCTGGACCTCCCGGACTCGATACCCCGAGCGTATGCCTTGTTTGCGCACTGCTTCACCTGCAGTAAAGACGTGCTCGCGGCCGCCCGGATCTCCCGAGCCTTGACCGACTTCGGAATCGCGGTCCTCCGATTCGACTTCACCGGGTTGGGCCAATCTGGGGGCGACTTCGCCAACACCAACTTCAGCTCCAACATTGACGATCTGGCCTACGCCGCTGATTTTCTCCGCGCACACTATGCGGCACCATCGCTTCTGATCGGGCACTCGCTGGGCGGGGCGGCAGTGCTCGCCGTCGCCCACCGCATCCCCGAAGTACGGGCAGTAGCAACCATTGGGGCTCCGGCCGATCCCGACCACTTTGCTCATCTCCTACTCGAGAGCCGTGCCGAGATCGAGGCGCGCGGAGAGGCCGAAGTGCAACTTGCAGGTCGCACGTTTTGCATCCGCCGGCAGTTCCTTGACGACATCGCCGCCCAACCGCAGGCCGAGCGCATCCGCAACCTGGGTGCGGCCCTGCTGGTCATGCACTCGCCCGTCGATACCACCGTCGACGCGGACAACGCGCGGCGCATATACGATACCGCCCGCCACCCCAAGTCCTTCGTCGCACTCGACGGAGCCGACCATCTACTAACCAAACCGGCCGACGCCACCTTCGTGGCAGGGATGCTCGCCACCTGGGCCAGCCGTTACGCATTCGACCCGGTCCCTGAGCCGAGCGTTCCCTCGCCAGCGGCAGATCCAGCGGAAGGACTGGTCGTGGTCTCTGAAAGCGGCACGGGTGACTTCGCCCAGAACATCATGATTGGCCGGCACCGGCTCACCGCCGACGAACCCGAACCGATCGGCACTGACACCGGTCCGTCGCCGTATGACTTCCTCCTGGCGGGTCTGGGCGCGTGCACCTCGATGACGGTGCGGATGTACGCCGAGCGCAAAAAGTGGCCGCTGCAGAAGGTCACCGTGACCCTCCGGCACTCCAGAATCCACGCGCAGGATTGCGCGGACTGCGACACCGCGATCGGACAGGTGGACCGGATCGAACGGGTGATCCGTTTCGATGGCGAACTCGACGACGGTCAGCGCCAGCGGCTGAGCGACATCGCCGACAAGTGCCCCGTGCACCGAACCCTGCACTCGGAAGTCATCATCGACACGATTGTCGTGCCAGCAGGCGAAGGCCAGCAAGCCCCGGAGCCAGTCGACGCGGGGAAACCCGATGAGTAACGTCCCGATTGCCGACCACGCGCTGCTCTCAGATCGACACTCCGCCGCGCTGGTGACCCGCGACGGTTCGATCGACTGGCTGTGCTTCCCCCGGTTCGACAGCGAGTCCGCGTTTGCGTCAATCCTGGATGACGAAGCCGGGTACTGGTCGATCCGGCCCACCGCGCCGGGCACGACAACCCGCTCATACGTGGAGGGAACGATGGCCCTCCAGACCACCTTCCACACCGATGAGGGCACCCTAGAACTCCTAGACGCCCTGGAGTTGGGCGCCTCGACCGATCCACACCGCCTCGGCGAAAACGCGCCGCACACCCTGCTGCGCGGCGCACGCTGCACCAGCGGACGGGTAACAATGGAGATGGTCTGCCGACCCCGCCCAGAATACGGGCTGGTGGTCCCGGTCTTAGCTGACATCGATTCCGGTGTCGTCGCCACGGGAGGTTCGGGACGGCTTACCCTGTCGCTTCCTGGCCCGGCGAGAAGCTTCGACGGGGAGATCCGGGTGCAGTTCACTCTCGATGCGGGGCAACACCGGTACTTCGCCCTGCAGCGCACGCGCCTCGGCGAGCCACTGCCTGGTGCCTATTCCCAGGATGAGGTCGCGGCCGGCTTGGCGGCCACGACCGCGAGTTGGCGGGAGTGGTCTGCGATCCACCAAAGCTACGACGGGCCGTGGCGAGAGTTGGTGCATCACTCGGGACGGGTGTTACAGGCACTGACCTACCAGCCCACGGGTGCGATCGTGGCCGCCGCCACGACATCCCTGCCCGAGGAAATCGGCGGTGAACGCAACTGGGATTATCGCTATTCCTGGGTACGCGACGCCAGCTTCACCATGAAAGCCCTCTGGGTTGCAGCCTGCCCGGACGAAGCCCACGAGTTCTTCAGCTTCATCGCTGCTGCCGCCGCGCACTCCAGCCCTGGCCGTCATCTGCAGATCATGTTCGGCATCGGCGGCGAGCATGACTTGTCCGAACGGATCCTCCCGCAACTGACCGGATGGCGGGGCAGCGGCCCCGTGCGGGTAGGAAACGACGCCTGGGACCAACCGCAACTCGACGTCTACGGCGAACTCCTTGATGCGGCGTTCCTCCTTCGAAAACAACTCGGAGAAATCGAACCGGCCACGCGGACCTTCCTGATCGCCCTCGCCGACGCCGCCGCAAGCCAATGGCAGCAGCCAGACAACGGCATCTGGGAAGTCCGCGGAGCTCCGCGCCACTTTCTCTACTCGAAGCTCATGTGCTGGGTAGCTCTCGACCGGGCGATCGCCATGGCAGAGCAACTGCACGCAACCCACCGAATCGCCGAGTGGTCGGAGGTAGCCACACAGATCCGCGCTGCCATCCTCGAGAAGGGCTGGAACGAAGAAGCCGGTGCCTTCACACAATCCTTCGAATCGCCCGAGCTGGACGCGTCGGCACTGATGCTACCGATCGTCGGATTCCTGCCGGCATCCGATCCACGCGTGCTCGCCACCGCGGACGCCATCATCGAGCGACTCACAGACGCTCGAGGGCTGGTCTACAGGTACCAAACTGACACCGGTGTCGACGGCCTGGACGGCAACGAGGGCACCTTCCTGCTGTGCACATTCTGGCTCGCCCGTGTGCTCGCCGCCGGAGGTCGGCCCGGCGAAGCCCGCGACGTGTTCGAGAGAGCCGTGAGCCACATCAACGACGTCGGCCTCTTCGCCGAAGAGATCGACTCGGAAACCGGCGAACAACTCGGCAACTTTCCCCAAGCATTCAGCCACGTCGGGCTAATCAATGCTGCGTGGGCCATCGATCAGGCTGAGAGCGGCTACCCCGCCGACGACGGAACACCGGCCCAAAATACTCCGTAGCAGCGGATGCCGATGCGGCTCCCAACCCCTCTCCTTGTCCTTCACGCCGGCCGCCCGACGCCAACTCCGCCCGCCCGCAGCGCGACAGTGGCGAAACGTAGTCCGGGGGCGGGCTGCCAGGCGACCCGGTCATTGCCGAACGTGCGCGCCCCGGAGATCACACCCGCATGGTGCTGTAGACGATGCCGTTTGAGAATGGTGACGGTCGCCGTGTGATCCTTTGAGGAATCTCTGACAACGCCTCCCGAAAGGGACGACCCGTCATCCGATACTCCTAAACTTCAATGGGGATTGCGTATACCTCCGCGGCTGGGTGACCAGCCTTCTCGTGAACGCGCAGGACCGCTTCCTTCGAGGGTCCGGTGGACAGGCAGAAGACCTTGCCCGATTCCGGGTCGAGCCACGCTCGCTCGAAATGCACGCCCTCTTCACCTTCAACCGCAAGATCTGCGGCATGGGCTTCAGCCAATTGTTCCTTCGTGACTCCGACGAACCCGTCGTGCACGTCCATGAATCGCGCCATCATGGCACCCCTTTCTTCTTTTTCTTCGTGTTCGCACCGTGGGCAGGCATCCGTCGAGCGATCAACCCGTGCACCGCGACCGTCATTGGTTGAAGGGAGCCAAGGGTGATATGTGTTGGCTCCTGTGGTCCTTTGTCAGATCTCGTGCACGGTGGTGCGAAGCTCTACCGTGTCGACTGACTGAACTTCGCGCCGAAAATTTCGACATGCCGAGATTCTCCTCTTCGAATTCGCACGAGGAAAGGGGCAGTTACTGCCAGCAGGCCGCAGTGAGGCCATGGGATCAACGCAGGGTTCGAAATGCGTTAGACGGGCTCGCCCAATAGCGTCTGGTGTCGGGCGCACACTTCTCTGCCCGTGTGTGGAGGGCCCCGGAGCCGTTGACACCTAAGAATACAAAGAGGATCATTCGATTCAAGTGAAACCCAGCCCGCGGTGACGCACGCGCGACGGGGTTCGACTGTAAGCGCGAAGTGTCCGCGATTCAGGCGCTCACCGTGACAGCGCTCCGATCGGCCCAACCGCGTTCAGCCATCACGGGACAACATCGGATGCCTGCTCGGCGGGAGGCAAACCATGCGCACTCACGACACTGCGTCCCTCGGAGTGCTTGGATGGCTCGACGATGAGCCGGGCGTACGGTACGAGTTCGTGTTGGGTGCGCCGTGAGCGGCACCGAGCGGCCGAGCGCGTCGGCGGACGAGGAAGCTGCGGGCCCGCTGCCGGATTCCGACGCGACGAGCGGCGAACGGTTCACCCCAGAAGTGCTCGACAGCACCACGATCGCCATACCGCTGCTTCAGGTGATCAAGCGGGAGGCAGAAGCGGCGCGCACAAAGCAGGGCTACCGCCCACCCATCCTCGACGTGATGATCGATCTCAACCTCGAACATCCCGACGGCCGCGAGGAGGCTCGTGAGCAGGTGGTCAAACTTATCGAGACGGCTATCAAGCAGGTCGGCGTGGACAAGGCCAATCAAGGAATCGACCCGGTCAGTCCGGTTGGTAACCAGTATGTGGTGGCGCAGCTGGAGCCGCGCGTCGTCAGCACGCTCGCGAAACTTGACCGCGAGCAGCATCGCGAAGGGCCCAGAAGGGTAAAGCGCGGCGCCATCTTCCGGATCTGGCCGGATTTCGAGGTGCGGAAGCTCACCAATAAGTCGGTCAGCACGGTTAAGGCGGATGCTGCCCGTGTTTCGTTCTCGGCGTTCGGTGAGGGGATCGTTTGGGCGGTCGTGGATTCCGGGATCGACGGACGGCATCCGCACTTCAAAACCTACGGGAACCTCGCACTGAAGCAGCCTCTGCGCCATCACGACTTCACCGGGACCGGCCCAACGGACGACGCCGGCAACCAGGACACTGCTCTCGTCGACAACTTCGGGCACGGTACCCATGTCGCCGGAATCATCGCGGGCGCCAGCTACACGCGCGGGTCCGCCCCCGCTGCCGGCAGCGGCGGCTCATCGAGGACGACTAGCACTCCGATCGTGGATCACATCCACGCGATGGCGAAGCGTCGAGATGAAGAGGGCGAGACGGCCTACGTACCGCTGGAACTCACCTCTATTACCGGCATGGCCCCGAAGTGCAAACTGGTGAGCCTTAAGGTGCTGGACGAGAAGGGGATCGGACGCGTCAGCCGCATCGTCGCCGCCCTTCAGGAGGTCCAACGGGTGAACGCGTACGGCCGGAACATCCAGATCCACGGCGTAAATCTCAGTGTGGGGTATGAGTTCCAGCCTGAATGGTTCGCCTGCGGGCAGAGTCCGCTGTGCGTGGAGGTTGACCTGCTCGTGCGGTCGGGGGTGGTCGTCGTGGTTGCTGCCGGCAACACAGGGTACGGCTACAACAGAGACATGTCGAAGGGCGCCGTCGCGGCGGGTCTCGACGTGACGATCAACGACCCGGGAAATGCTGAGCGTGCGATCACCGTCGGTTCGACGCACCGGGAAGCGCCACACGTGTATGGGGTGTCGTACTTCTCGTCGAAGGGCCCGACCGGCGACGGCCGCCTGAAGCCCGATCTGGTGGCACCCGGGGAGAAGATCATGTCCTGTGCGGCCGGAGCACCGAAGGCGGCCGCGAAAAAGGCGGCAAATACCAAGGATTGCGACTATATCGAGGACAGCGGCACCAGCATGGCGGCTCCGCACGTGTCTGGCGTCATCGCCGCGTTTCTCTCGGTGCGGCACGAGTTCATCGGCAAAACCGACGAGGTCAAGCAAATCTTCTTGTCGACGGCCACCGACCTGAAGCGTGACCAGAATTTCCAGGGCCACGGCCTCGTCGACCTGATGCGCGCAATCCAATCCGTGTGAAGGGTAAAGAAATGGTTGAGAAGTCGGGATTCGAGTATTTCGAAGTGCAGTTCACGAAGTCGGGCGACGTGCACGACCGCGACGAGGTCACGGCCCTGAAGAAGCACCTGGCCGCTTCGGACACGACTGACCTCCTTGTTCTTTCCCACGGCTGGAACAATGACATGGGTGAGGCGCGCGGACTCTATGAGGGGCTGCTCTCACGACTCCGAACGGAACTGGAAGCACGGCGGATCACCGGCGCGCCGGCGAGCATCACCGTGCTCGGACTGCTCTGGCCGTCAAAGAAGTTCGCCGACATGGAGCTGACCGCCGGTGGCGCCGCGGGCCTCGCGAGTTCGGTAACTGATGATGCCCTGTTCCAGCAGATCCAGCAGCTAGAACAGCTCCTCGACGACCCGGGACAGACCAAGAGGATAGAGGACCTCAAGGCCCTGGTTCCACGGTTGGAGGACAGCCCGAAAGCCCAGCGCGAATTCGCGGATCTGCTTCGCGCTGCGCTTGCCCCCGAGGCAGGCGTCCCCGACGGGGTGAAGGAGGGTGAACCGGAGGACGCCTCGGATACCTTCTTCTCACTGTCCGGCTCCGAGCTTATGGATCGACTGGCGAAACCGGTGGAGTCCGACGTCGAGCCTGCGGAGGCCGAACCTGTGGAGGCCGAACCAAACGGGTTCGACGGCATCGGCGGAGCGACTCGACTGGGTGGAGACGACGTCGGGAGTGCGGCCGGATTTGGAGACTTCCTGAGCGGCATCAAGGCTGGTGCGAGCAACCTTCTCAACTACGCCACGTTCTACTCTATGAAGCAGCGCGCCGGCACCGTGGGGCAACGCGGCGTCAATACGCTGCTTCGCGAAATCGCAAAGGACCATCACGACTTGCGTATCCACCTCGTCGGCCACAGCTTCGGAGGCAGACTGGTGACAGCAGCCACGGCGGGACCCAGCGAAGGGTCCGCCCTCGCCCCACACTCGCTCGTCCTGCTCCAGGCCGCGTTCTCGCACAACGGCTTCGGCGAGAATTTCGATGGGAAGGGTGGGAACGGAGGATTCCGCAGAGTGGTCTCCGCAGGGCTGGTGCATGGCCCGATCGTCATCACCCATACGCGCAACGACAAGGCAGTGGGCCTGGCGTATCCGCTGGCGTCTCTGATTTCAGGAAGCGACTCGGCCGGACTGGGCGACGAGAACGACCGTTTCGGAGGTATGGGAAGAAACGGAGCGCAGTTCACTCCCGAAGCCGAGATGGACAAACTCGGAGCTGTCGATGACACGTATGAGCTCCACCGCGGACGCGTCTATAACCTGCGCGCGGATTCGGTGATCTCCGGCCACAGCGACATCCTGGGGCCCGAGGTCGCCCATGTGCTCCTCGCCGCTATCGCCGCTGGATGAGACCCCGGGGTCACTCGAAGTTGATGGGCGCTTGTGCCGCGCCGAGCGTTGCGGCAGCGGTGGCACCGGCCGATACCCCAGAGCCGTCGCCCCGGCGACCAGCGGCTGAGGCGGCGGTCACAGTACGCGTTGACTGACGCTTCGGCTAGCCTGTTCCGATGCAGCATCCTCTCGTCCTTGCACCCGACGATCCGTGCCGACACGTCGTACCGCCTCATGGCTCCCAAACGCCACGTTGGAGTGCTCGACGCTCGGGGCGGGTTGCCGCTGGCCTAGCCGACCGGTGAAGCACCCGTCATTTCTCGAGGAACCGGTCCACCAGAGCGTTGAAAGCAGGCGGATTCTCAAGGAAGGCGAAGTGCGAGTTCGCCTCAGTCGTCGGGAAGATGTAGACCTCAGAATCGGGAATATGCTCGGCGATATAGCGCTGCGAATCCGGAGCGACGTGGCTGCCGTCGCATCCGATGACGAGCGTCGGAATGTCGATCCGAGGAAGCACATCGCGCCAATCCTGAGCGGCGTGATCGAACAATAGCGGCACACTGGCGTATGCCGGGGTCGACTTGATCTCCTCAGCGACGAAGTCCCAAAGCTCGGCGGCCGGCTCCCCGGAGAACATGCTCCGCACGAACGCCTCGATGACCGCGGGACCGTCGGGACCGTTGATGCTGTCACCGAGGCCGACGACGTCTGCGATGCCAAAGATGGCACCCGAGTCCTGCTGTTCTTGCTCGGTCATCCACGGGAAGCCTACAATCGCCGCGGGTTGATCGACGGCGATGAAGCGACGGATGCGATCGGTACCGTTCTGATCGATGAATGACCAAATGACGGAGACTCCCATGGACCAGCCCAGGAGGTCGACCTTGTCGCACTCCAAATGGTCGAGCAACTGCTTGAGATCCTGGGCGAAACGGGCGATCCGGTAGCCGAAGTGCGGCTTGTCGGAAACGCCATGGCCACGCTGATCCAGCGTGATGACTCGGCGGTGCGGAGCAAGCCCTGCGACCTGCCCGCGAAACATCGCTTGGGTTTGCCCCCAACCGTGGAGCATGACGAGCGGAACGCCCGGGCCCCGGCTGTCGTGGAAGTTCAGGCTGACACCGTCGTTCGTGGTGAATGTCGTCATTAGCACTTTTCCTTCGGCCTTTGGAACGCGGCCACGACGATGCGGCCTTGATCGAGGTTACGGGTTGACCAAATGTTCGGTCATCCTGAATTGATCTAAAGCCTCTCCTGCATTTGTCGGAACGACACTCAGGTGGTTGCGCGAAGCTCCCGGAGGCGTGCCAGACTCAACGCGACATGCAGCGAGGTTCGCTTCCATCCGTCGGCCAACGCTTCGTTGACAATCGGGTCCATGGTCTCCAGCCGGTAGTACAACGTTGTTCGGTGGATGTTCAGCTTTTCGCACGCCACACGCGCGCTGCCTCCGGCTTCGAGGAAAGTCTCGACCGTGGCCCGCTGCACAGTTCTGTTCGGGGCAAGCAGGTAGTCCGCCGCCGCAGAGACCTGGCCGACTAACTCGCCGCCGATGCCCGGGTGCACGAGCAGAAGCCACGCGCCGAGAGACTCGAACGCGACCCCGCCGCTGAACTCGGGCAAAAGCGCCGACAGGCGAGCCGCCGTGAGAGCGCGCTGACCGGTGGCCTCGAGGTCGACGGCGGCCCCGTCGTGTTCCGCCCATCCCATCCCCACAACGGCCACGTCATACTTCGTGCTCTCGGACATGATCGTCTGCTGAAGGTGGTCGCCCGATGTAGCAGCCTGCTTCGTCACGAAAAAGGCGGCGCCGGGCCGCAAGCCGGCGAAGTAGCTGCGCGACGCGGTGCCCGCCATGACTTGTCGCGCCATCGCGGTCACCCTAAGCGTGTCCGCGCCATCACCCAGGAGCACAGCTGTGATCAACGTCGACGGTCCGAAACTGAGCAGACCCTGGTCGAGCGCCGCTTGGTACGCAGTGATGCGCTCGCTCGCATCATCCGCCAGCAGTCGGCTCGCCGTCTCCCCCGCACGGTTCACGCCGACCGGCCCTGCCGTGTCGCGCAGTAGCTCGCGCGCGACATCGACCGCGACGTTGAGAATATTGAGGCTGGTTGGTGGCAGCTTCTTTTGGTTTTCGGTGATCAGCCAGAAATACCCCAGCGGACCGCTGGCATCCCGGACTGGCACACACAGCCGCTCCAGCCCACCGAATTGAGCGAGCGGTACTGTCACGGGTGATAACGCACGGTCGAGGTTGAGGCTGCGCAGGTAGCTCAGAGCCGGTTCGGGAGTGGAATGCTGCAGCAGGCTCTCGACACGAATCTGGTCAATTTCGTGCCCCTGCGCGCTGGAGGCCAAAGGAACGAAATTTGTGTCATTGATTACGACCGCTCGCCCGATGTCGCGCGCGAGATGCTCCACGAGTTCCTGCAGGTTCATGTACTCATCGTGGGCTATGTCTTCGACAAAAGTCGAATGGAATCTCGAAATGACTCTCATGTGGGCGGCGCTCGAGCACGAATATCGTTCTTAGTACGGCCCCATCGCTCAATTACCTCGCTGACGACCGCGGCGGGTTCGGGCCGAAGGAGACCCATGAAGGCAATGCTCGCGCAATCAGCCCAGTCGGGAATACGACCAGTGGTGGTCCAGCGGGGCTCGACCTGGCTCATCTTGGGTGCACGGTGCCCGAACTGCCACCAGAGCTACGGCATCAAGGTCTACCGCTGCTCCGTCTGCTCGTCGGTGGTCGAGGAACAGCTTTTCGGGCCGCGAGGGACCATCTGGTCGCATACGACGATCGCCATTCCCGTCCCCGACCGCGAGTCCCCGTACACGATCGCCTACGTGGACCTCGACGACGGCCCTCGGGTGCTCGCCATCGTTCCCAACATCGAGGCGAGCCGAGTGGGCGTCGGGGCCCGAGTGACGCTCAGCGGAATGACTACAACCTCAGACCCCCTCGTTGCGCTGAAAGAAGAACCATGAACCGTTTGGCCACCATCGCCGGGGTTGGCACGTCGAATTTCGGCAAGCAAGCCGCCACCGTGGAGGAATTGGTCTGGCTTGCGATCGAAGAGGCACTGGCAGCATCCGGGGTGGAACACCCTCAGATCGAAGCGATCTTCGTTGGAACGGTATTCAGCTACACGGGAACGGCGCACCGCGCACTCCACGCGGCCGGATTTGCCCACCAACCGATTGTCACGGTTGACAACGCCTGTGCAAGCGGGACCCTGGCCGTCCACCTCGCCGTCGAATCCGTCGTCAATGGCAAGTACAAGACCGTTTTGGCAGTCGGCATGGAAAAGATGTCGGACATGATCACAGGCGCCCTGCCCACCGATCCGCGAGACAGCGAGGCTGCTGGAGGCATGATCATGCCGGCGATGTACGCGATGAGTGCCCACCGGTATATGGCCGAATACGGCGTGACGGCGGAGGACCTTGCCTACGTCTCTGTCAAGAACCATCACAATGCCCTCGGAAATCCGCGCGCCCAATACCGCGGTGATTTCACGATCGAACAGGTGCTTGAGAGCCGGAAGATCGCTGACCCACTGACCATCTTGCAGTGCAGCCCCATCTCGGACGGTGCAGCCGCTGCGATCATCACTCACCCCTCGGTCGGCAGATCCGGACCGTCGGTGCTCAGTTCCACCTTTCAAAGCGGCGCGACGTGGCCGCAGAATCACTGTGATGTGTGGAACTACGAACTCATTGAGCGAACAGCGGCATGCTCCTTCGACGAGGCCGGCGTCGCCATCAGCGACATCGATGTCGTTGAGCTTCACGATGCCTTCACCATCGGTGAGATCGTCGCTGTCGAGTCGATGGGCTTTTTCGCCAGGGGCTCCGGCGCGGCAGCCACCCGTGATGGCGCGACCCTCCCCGGGGCTTCCGTCGCCGTGAACACGTCGGGAGGCCTGCTTTCGCGCGGCCATCCGCTGGGGGCGACGGGTGTCGCACAGCTTGCTGAGGTCGTGTGGCAGCTCACCGGCAAGGCCGAGGGGCGACAACTGGACAAGGCCGACATCGGCGTCGTGGAAACCATGGGCGGCAGCGTCGCAGGCCTCAGCGGTAACGGCTGCCTCGTGCTGACGCTTGGCGCATGACCGACCGAGACGGGAGAAGAGACCTCATGCTCACTACTGAATCTCCGTGGGCGCTGTTGCGGAAATCGTTCCACGAGCACCCCGGCAAACGCGCTCTCATCATCGGCGACGTTTCGCTGACCTACGGAGAGTTGGATGCGCGATCGGCGGACTATGCCCGGTGGCTTTCGAGGCGCACCACCGTCGGAGACCGAATCGCGTTGCTGGTCGGAAATACGCTGCCCTACCTCCTCGCCGATGTTGCGATCCACCGCCTCGGCTTGGTGAAGGTCCCACTGAACCCGTTGCTCTCTGCGCGCGACGTGGCACACATCCTGCGAGATTCGGGCGCGCAGCTGGTCCTCGTGGCCCACTCGGTCACGGGCTCGATCGCCGGTCTCGACGATGCGCTGTCGGCAATCTCCGGTGTGGAAGTCGTCGACGCGGAGTCAGACGAATTCGAGCGGGAGCTCAGCGACGATCATGGGATAGACGAGCGGGACTTGCCCGGGGATGCGCCGGCCGCGATCCTCTACACCGGCGGCACGACCGGCAAGCCCAAAGGTGTGGTGCACACCAGGACTTCCGTTGCGCTGAACCTGATCAGCCACATCCTTGAGGGTGAGGTGCGCAACTCAGATGTTCTGCTTCTGGCCTCGGCGCTGAGTCACTCGGCCGGCCTGTTCGCCGCGGCGGCCCTCGCCAGGGGCGCGACCGTGGTCGTCCAGCACAAGTTCGTCGCCGTCGACTACCTGGCAACGATCAACCGGGAGCACGTGACCTGGCTCTCGCTGGTCCCGACCATGCTTTACCGTCTGATGGACCACCTCAAGGAGACGGGTGCCACGGCTCCCTCGATAGCCACGATCGTTTACGGGTCGGCCCCAATCACCGTCGGTCGCCTGCAGGAGGCGATCGGCGTGTTCGGTCCGATCTTCATCCAGCTCTACGGGCAAACTGAGGTTCCGAACTTCGGCACAACCCTCACGAAAGCCGATCACGCACAGGCCATCCGGGACCCGGCTGTTCTCCGGAGCTGCGGCCGCAGCAGCGTCATGGCCGAGGTCGCCATCCTGGACCCCGGAGGCGCGGCGGTACCCAACTTCCGATCCGGCGAGATCTGCCTCCGCGCGCCATACACAATGTCCGGCTATTACCAGAAACCCGATGCGACAGCTACAACACTCATCGACGGTTGGGTGCACACGCGCGACATCGGCTACCTCGATAACAAGGGGTACCTCTACATCCAGGACCGCGTCTCGGACATGATCATCTCCGGCGGCTACAACGTCTACTGCTCCGAGGTGGAAACCCAGGTACAGAAGATCGACGGCGTCGGGCAGGTGACGGTCATCGGCCTTCCTGACGAAGACTGGGGCGAAGTGGTGTGCGCGGTGATCGTCAAGGCGGCTCACCGACAAGACGTAACAGAAGAGTATGTGCTCCACGAAGTGCGTGCCCTTCTTGGCAGCTACAAACGGCCCAAGCAGGTCCGGTTCGTTGACTCGATACCCGTGACGCCGTTCGGCAAGGCGGACAAGAAAGCACTCCGCGCGGTTTACGCGAGATCATCCGTGAGGGAGCCGGAGTGAGGCAGGAAGTGATCACATCGCACGGGACCGCCGTGTTGGTGCTCGACTCGATCTCTGAGTCGACCAAGGATGATGCCCACCGCATCATCGTCTGCGGATCCCACGGGGGCGCTTTCGCGGGCGAGTACGCGGCGAAGGTGACGCCCCGCTTCGTGAGTTTCAATGACGCGGGTGGCGGCAAGGAGCACGCCGGAACGACGGCGCTTGCAGTACTCGACGTTTTGGGCATCCCTGCCTGCGTGGTCCGGAACACCTCGGCGAGGATCGGTGACGGTCTGGACCATTGGGAGTCTGGAATCGTCTCTAAAACCAATGACGCGGGCAAACGCTTGCGCATTTCCGCCGGCGAATCGATACAGGATGCCGTGTCTCGATTCGAAACCCAGCGGCAAGAACCGACATGAACGAGAGATTCGCCGGCAAGGTGGTGGTCGTGGTTGGCGGCGGGTCCAACGTTCACGGAGCCACGAATGGCAGCGCCGCGGCCCTGTCCTATGCGCGCGAGGGCGCGCACGTGATCGTCGCTGATTGCCTCGACGAAGCAGCACAGTACACCCATGCCCTCATCAGCAGGGAGGGGAATAAGTCGAGCACCGCGACCGCCGACGCCACATCCAGTGACGACGTGGAGCGCCTCATTTCCGATACTTTCGCGCGCTTCGGCACGATCGACGTGCTGCACAACAACGTGGGCTCGACGCTCATGGGACTTCCACCAGAACTGTCCCTCGAGCAGTGGAACCACGCCATTGCGGTCAACCTCAACTCCGTCTTCCTGACCTGCAGGTTCGTCTTGCCAGTGATGGAGCGACAGCACCACGGGGCCATCGTGAACATCTCATCGCTGGCTTCGATGCGATTCACCGGGTACCGCTATCCGGCCTACAGCGCGGCGAAGGCCGCGGTGAACCATCTGACATCCACACTCGCACTGCACTATGCACGATCCGGAATCCGGATCAACGCAGTGGTGCCCGGGCTGATCGACTCTCCCATGATCTACCGGAAGATCTCCTCCGAATACGCGTCGGTCGAAGAAATGATCCAGGCACGCAATGAGACCTCGCCGAGCGGCAAGATGGGCACCCCCTGGGACGTCGCCGAGGCCGCCTTGTTCCTCGCCTCGGATGCTGCTTCCTTCATCAACGGCGTTGTCCTGCCAGTCGACGGGGGCCAGAACATGGATGTTCGATGAGCTCAGGCGGAGGGCCGGTTGTCATCCGCCGTCCCGCGCGTGTTTCCGGTCGCGGAAAACGGCAGGCCGCGCCAACCGGCCACATCCTCCGAGTCCTCGCCGTACTCTCGCGTATACGCGCGGTGGGCAACACGCTCGTCGTCCATGGCTTGACTGAGCGTTGCGTACTGCGCTCTCAGCTTCGGCACGCGACGGATGACGTCCATCACCAGGCGGAACCGGTCCAGATCGTTCATCATCAGCATGTCGAATGGCGTCGTCGTCGTGCCGCGTTCGTTATACCCGCGCACGTGGATGTTGTCGTGGTTCGTGCGACGGTACGTCAGCCGGTGGATCAGGGCCGGATATCCGTGGAACGCGAAGATCACCGGCTTATCGACGGTGAATATTGCGTCGAACGCCGCACCATCGAGGCCATGCGGATGCTCCGTGCTGTCTTGAAGGCGCATCAGGTCGACGACGTTGACGAAACGAACACGCAACTCGGGGATGTGCAGCCTCAACAGTTGAACCGCTGCCATCGCCTCGACCGTGGGTACATCGCCGGCACAGGCCAACACGACATCAACGTCTTCGCCCGGAACCTCGGTGCCGGCCCAATCCCAGATGCTGATTCCTCGTGCACCGTGCGCGCGAGCCTCCTCGAGGGATAAGAGCGTCGCGGTGGGCTGTTTGCCTGCGACGATCACGTTCACATAGTCGTGGGAGCGCAAGCAGTGCTCCGCAGTCACGAGCAGGGTGTTTGCATCCGGTGGCAGGTAGACCCGCACGACGCTCGCGCGCTTGTTCACGACGTGATCGAGGAATCCGGGGTACTGGTGGGAGAAGCCGTTGTGGTCTTGTCGCCACACGAGCGAGGAGAGCAGGTAGGTGAAGGAGGCAATCGACCGGCGCCACGGAATCTCGGAACTGGATTCGAGCCACTTCGCGTATTGATTGAACATCGAGTCGACCACGTGAATGAATGCTTCGTACGAGTTGAATAGGCCGTGGCGCCCGGTCAACAGGTATCCCTCCAACAACCCTTCCATGAGATTCTCGTTAAGAATTTCGATCACCTGGCCGCTCGGGGCGAGGTGTTCGTCGGTGGCAACAGTCTCGGCCTGCCACTGTTTGGCCGTGACCTCATACACGGCATCCAGACGGTTCGAAGCCGTTTCATCGGGGCCGAAAATCCGGAAGTTGTTTGGGTTGTGGGAGACGGCATCGCGCAGCCACTGGCCCAGGATCCGAGTCGGCTCGGCAACCGCACCACGGCCGCTCGCCAATGAAACCTCGTGCGGCTCGAGCGGTGGCAACACGAGCTCGCGCATCAATTCGCCACCGTTCGCATGCGGATTCGCGCTCATCCGGCGAGGGCCCTCCGGCCTGTTCGAGTCGAGCGCCGCGGTCAGGTGGCCGCCATCATCGAAAAGCTCGCGAGGGCGGTAGCTGAGCATCCACTGCTGCAGCTGAGCGAGATGCCCGGGATTCTCGCGGACTTCGGTCAGCGGCACCTGATGAGCACGCCAGGTCCCCTCAACCGGAAGTCCATCGACGAACTTCGGACCCGTCCATCCCTTGGGCGTGCGAAGGATGAGCATGGGCCAGCGTGGACGCAGCGTGCGCCCGCCGATCCTGGCATCCTGCTGGATCGAGGCAATGTCATCCAACGCCTCCGCGAGTTCCGTGGCGAAGCGAGCATGCACCAGCATGGGATCCTCGCCGTCGAACCCGCCGGACACGAGGCGAGGCGAATAGCCAAGCCCACGGAACAGCGCCAGGAGCTCGCCCTCAGGGATCCGCGCGAGAACCGCGGGGTTCGCGATCTTGTACCCGTTGAGATTCAGGATCGGCAAGACCGCACCATCTCCAACTGGATTCAGGAACTTGTTCAGGTGCCAACTCGCAGCAAGCGTGGAGGTTTCAGCCTCGCCATCTCCGATCACACACGCCACGACGAGGCTCGGGTTGTCGAGGGCCGCACCGTAAGCATGTACCAGCGAATACCCGAGTTCACCGCCCTCGTGGATGGACCCCGGCGTGTCGGGCGAAGCATGCGAGGGAATCCCTCCCGGGAAGGAAAACTGACGAAACAGCCTCCGCATACCCTCGCGGTCGACAGTAACGTCCCGATAAAGCTCGGAATAGGTGCGGTCCAGCCAAGCGTTGGCCACGACGCCAGGCCCACCGTGTCCAGGTCCGGCGATGTAGATCATGTCCAGATCCCGCTCGACGATGAAGCGGTTCACGTGCGCGTAGATGAGGTTCAATGCCGGTGTCGTACCCCAATGGCCGAGCAGGCGCGGCTTGATGTCGGACGGCAAAAGCGGCCGCTCAAGCAGCGGATTGTCCATCAGGTAGATCTGGCCGACCGAGAGATAGTTCGCGGCACGCCACCAACTGTCGACCACCGCCAGGTTGTCGTGTGTTGTGCCCTCAGACATCAAAGTTCGATTCGGGTCCTGACGGACTGCTCATGGCAACGCCGATGTTATTGATCATCTGACTTCCAATGCGGTGGGTGGATTTTAGCTCTGCCGTGAACGGATGAGGACCTTCAGCGCGTCGTGTGTCGCGGCGTTACCGAATACGTCGTACGCATCCAGAATCTGATCGAACGTGAACTCGTGGGTGACAAACTTTTCCGCGGGTAGCTTATGTTCACCGACCAGTTTCAAGAGCATTCCGAGGGTGTTCGTGTTGACCAAACCCATCGAAATGTCGATGTTCTTGATCCAAAGTTCGTTGAGTGCCAGTTGAACCGGTCTCCCGTGCACACCGATATTCGCGACGGTACCGCCGGGACGAACGATCTCGGTTGCCATGGTGAAAGTTTGCGGCACCCCCACCGCCTCGATCGCAACATCCACTCCCAGACCATCGGTCAAAGCCAGGATCTGATCCTTCCAATCCGATGCGCCGGAGTTGACGGTGTTGGTCGCGCCAAAATCCTTGGCCCGGGCCAATCGTGAGTTGTCGAGATCGACGGCGACGATCTTGGACGGGCCGTAAAGGGAGGCCGTCATCACCGCCGCAAGGCCAACGGGTCCAGAGCCGATCACAGCCACGACATCGCCAGGCTTGACGCGACCGTATTGGACACCGATCTCGAACCCGGTCGGCAGGATGTCGGAGAGTACGATGCCCTCGGAGTCGGAGACCCCATCGGGCACCAGATAAACGGAATTTTCGGCGAATGGCACCCGAACGTACTCCGCTTGGGTGCCGTCGATCATGTATCCGAAGATCCAACCGATCCCGCTCATCCCCTCAGGGTCCAAGCAGTGACTGTACAGTCCTCTGCGACAGTTGGAGCACCTGCCGCATGAACTCACACAGGCCAGAATGACCCGATCACCAACCTTGAGCTGAGTAACACTAGAGCCGATTTCGGTGATCACCCCGATTCCCTCATGCCCGAGAATGCGACCAGCCGCAACCTCCGGCACGTCACCCTTCAAGATATGAAGGTCGGTACCGCAGATGGTCGTCGCGGCCATCTTCACGATGACGTCCGTGGGCCGTTGAATGGTGGGCTCCGGAACCTCTTCCCACGCCTTCTGGCCGGGACCTTGGTAAACGAGTGCCTTCACGGCGCACCTCTCGATCATCGGTTCGAGACACCCACTGCCTCGATACCGAGTCAACGCGTGTCAATCTGGGATATACAGGGCCGAAAGTCCTGCAGTGTGCATGCCGACACTCACCAGACGATCAGGATCCCGGCGAGGGCGACAGCGGCGACGATGACGGTGGTGATGGTGGCCAGGAGGAAGGGTTTTGGCCCGACCTTGATCAGGCTGCGCACCCGAACACCGGTGCCGAGTGCGAACATCGCCGCGGCGAGGAAGACCGTTTGAAACAGTTTGGTGACATCGAGCACTGGTTGCGGCAGGATGCCGGTGGAGCGTAAGAGCACCATCACGATGAAGCCGGCGACGAACAGTGGCATGATCGGCGGGCGCTTGATCGTGGCCGCGGCGCCGCGCAACGAGCGGCGGCGGAAGTAGCTGAGTACCATCATCACCGGCGCCAGCATGAGCACGCGGGCCAACTTGACGATGACCGCGAGTCCGAGTGCAACACCGCCGATGGTGCCACCGGCCGCGACGACTTGGGCCACCTCGTGGATGGAGCCGCCCGCCCACAATCCGCTCTGTTCGGCGGTCAGACCAAGGAGGCTGCTCGACAGCGGAATCAGCGGGATCATCAGTGTGCCAAAGAGCACGACCAGTGCGATGGCGGTGATCACTTCTTCGTCATCCTTTGTTTCGATCACACCATCGGCGGCGGCCACTGCCGCCGCACCGCAGATCGAGAACCCGCACGCGATCAACAGGCGCTGCGACAGGCTGATACCCAGCCACTTCCCCACCAGGAGTGTGCTGATCATTCCCACACTGACGATGGCGACAACGACCAGGATCATGCCGGCACCCAGTCCGAGAATGTCGCCGAGGACGAGCTGAAGGCCCAGCAGGATGATGCCCAGCCGCAATAACTTCTTGGCCGAGTACGCCAGGCCGGGCTCGACAACCGCCGGCAATGGAACGGTGTTGCGCAAGAGCACACCGAGCACGATCGCGATCAACAGCGTGCTCACGGTCGGCAGGAACTGGCCAATCGCCAGCGACGCAGCGACGCCGGCTGCGGCTAGTGCCAGCCCAGGTAACAGCCCGGCAACGCGCCTGCCGCGCGATGGCAGCAGTGCGGGTTGATCCGCTAGCACCGTGCCGGTGCCGGTGGGTGATGGGCTGTGGGCGGAGGGGTTCTCTGCTGTCATGGATACTAGGCTGACAGCACCGGAAACGGCGGGTAACCCAGACTTTCGCATGGCCACATATCATGATGATATGACCGATCGTTGGCCCGACCTCGCCATGCTCGAACTGCTCGTTGCGATCTCCACGTGTGGGAGTCTCAGTGCTGCTGCTCGTTCGGTGGGAATGGCGCAACCGAACGCAACCCGCGCCATCGCGCGACTTGAGCACTCATTCGGCATCCGGCTCATCGAGCGGCATCCGAGCGGGTCGCGGCTTACCGCCGACGGTGCGGTGGTCATGGATTGGTCACGCGCTCTGCTGGACAGTGCGGAGCAGCTTCGGATCGCCACGGAAGCCCTTCGCACGGAGCTTGATTCCCACCTGGATATTGCGGCCAGCATGACTGTTGCGGAATGGCTTATGCCGGCCTGGCTCGCCGAGCTGCGGCGCATTCATCCGGAGCTGGTGATCAAGTTGCGGGTACACAACTCGGAAGAAGTCTTCGACCTGGTCGCACAGGCCGGTTGTGATCTCGGATTCGTCGAATCGCCGCGGGTACGCCAGGGGTTACGGGCTGCGGCGGTGGCCCACGACCGGCTGGTCGTCGTCGTCGCGCCCAGCCACCCATGGGCCCGCAGGCGTCGACCGGTCACTGCCGCAGAACTTGCCAGAACTGCGTTGGTGGTGCGGGAGCGCGGGTCCGGTACCCGCACGACCCTCGAAACCGCTCTTGCGCACCTGGAGATGGTGCCGCCGAGCTTGGAACTCAATAGCAATGCCGCCGTGCGAGTGAGCGTCGCGGCGGGGGCCGGACCGGCGGTGCTGAGCGAGCTGGCGGTCGGCGGATTGGTGAAAGCCGGGGAGCTCGTCTCCGTCCCCACCGAGGGGATATCGCTGAACCGCACGATGCGGGCGGTCTGGCGGCCGCCGCGCGGTGCACAAGGTGCTGCCGCCGACCTGGTATTCATCGCCCGAAAATCGCTCTAGGCCGGACGTCACTGCGCCTTGGTGGGGGTGGTCCGGGCCGCTCGGGTCACGATGAGGTGAGCGACCAGGGAGGTCCAGCCGGTTTGATGCGATGCGCCCAGACCCTGGCCGGTGTCGCCGTGGTAATACTCGTAAAAGGTCACGTTGTCGCGCCAGCGTGCCGTCGTCGGCACCGTCGAGTGGCTGGAATCTGCGACACGGGTCCCGTCGGGCCCGGGCAAGAACAGCGAGACCAGTCGTGCGGAAAGATCGTCCGCGATTTGACCCAGGGTGCGGCGCACTCCGGAGCCAGCCGGATACTCCAGCTGCTGCCCGGCGCCCAGACTGCCGTCATACCGATGAAGTGCCTCGATGAGGAGCACGTTGAGCGGGAACCAGACCGGACCGCGCCAGTTCGAGTTTCCGCCGAACAATCCGCTGGTGGACTCCCCCGGCTCATAGTCGACGGTGGCTTGAGCATCCTCCACCTCGACCCGGAACGGATGCTGGCGATGCCAGGCGGAAATGCTGCGAATGCCGAATTCCGACAGCATTTCGGAGCCGTCCAGCGCCTCACTCAGAATGCGCGCGACCCGCTGTGGTTCAACCAGCGCAAGCAACGTGGTGCCGCCGGTACCTGGCGCGCTGCTGAATCGACGCGCAGTCGGATTCTGCTCAAGGAACCAGGCGCTTCTGGCAACAAAATGGTCAAGCTGCAGTACGGTGCTGTCGCCATGGCTGAGCGAGGCGGTCACCGGGATGAGCCCAACCAGCGAGCGAACCTTTAAAGGTACCGTGGCGCCGGTGCGCAGGTGCAGCACGTCGTAATAGAACGCATCGGTGTTGTCCCACAACCCGGCGTCGTTGGCAGCCGCGGCGACGGCCAGAAAATGCTCGAAAAACGTCGTGGCGACATCCTCATAGGCGCGGTCATGCGCGGCCAATCGCAGCGCCATCTCTAGCAGATCGAGCGAGTACATGGCCATCCAGGCCGTGGCGTCGGCCTGCTCGAGAAAGCCCACCTCCGGCGGCAGGGTGGACCGGTTGAGCGGCGCAATATTATCGAGGCCCATGAAACCACCCTCGAACAAGTTCTTGCCGCCGTGGTCTTGGTTGTTCGTCCACCAGGTGAAATTCATCAGGAGCTTGTGAAACACCCGCTCGAGGAACTCAAAATCGGTGCCACCGTCCAACTCGAACACTCGAAGCGCCGCCCAGGCGTGAGTGGGTGGGGTGGCGTCGGAGAAGTTCCACTCATACGCAGGCAGCTGCCCGCTGGGATGCATGTACCACTCGCGCAGCATGAGAATCAATTGCGCCTTCGCGAACGCAGGATCGATGTGCGCCATCGTGACGCAGTGGAACGCAAGATCCCAGGACGCGAACCACGGGTACTCCCATGGGTCGGGCATCAACATCACGTCCCGGGCGTTGATATTTCGCCAGCGACCGTTGCGGATCCCGCCACGCCCAGACGGCGGCGGTGGCGTGGCCGGATCCCCGTCAAGCCAGCGCGCGACCTTGAAGCGGTAAAACTGTTTCGACCACAACAACCCGGCAAATGCCTGGCGCATCACCAGTGCCTCGTCCGGCGAGACGTCCGTCGGTGCCAACGCGGCGTAGAAGTCATCCGCCTCCCTCTCACGGCGCCGCAGCACCGCATCGAAGTCGTCGAAGCCCTCCGCGGCGGACCCGCCGGTCGCGTCGCCGTCCCGCAGCCGGAGTCGGATCTGACGGCTGGCCCCCGGTGCCACGGTGATGACGTACCTCAGTGCGGCCTTCGTGCCCTCCTGGCCGGGGTTGACCGTTGCCGCGCCGTTGACCACGTGGTCGTTGATGCCGTCTTTGGGATATGCGGTGGTGCCCGGCTCGCCGTAGAGTCGCTGCGTGTTGGTCTCGTTGTCGCAGAAGAGCGGCTCAGGATCACCGTCTGCCTGCAGCACCAGATCCGTTGCGTTGGGCCTGGACGCCACGAGGCCGCCGGCGCGCCGCCGCACGCTCGGGCGCGGTGCGTCCCGCTCGGTCCACGACCAGGTGTTGCGGAACCACAGTGTGGGCAACACGGTGATCGTTGCTGTCTCAGGCCCCGCATTCTCGAGCGTGATCCGCATCAGAAGGTCGTGGGCGCCGGCCTTGGCGTAGTCGACGGTGACCGCACAGAACCTGTCGTCGTCAAAGATGCCGGTGTCGGCAAGTTCGTACTCCGGCTCGAGCCGGGTACGGCCGGCGTTCACAGTGATCAGCTCGTCGTACGGGAAGGCGCGCTGTGGGTAGTGATAGCGCCAACGCTGCCACGAGTTGGTCGGCGTCGCGTCGAGGTACCACCAATATTCTTTTGCGTCTTCGCCGTGGTTTCCTTCCGCATTCGACAGGCCGAACATCCGTTCTTTCAAGATCGGGTCGACACCGTTCCACAACGCCAGTCCAAGGCACCACGTCTGTTCCCGATCGCAGAAGCCGGCCATGCCATCTTCATTCCACCGGTAGGCGCGCGATCGCGCCTGATCGTGAGGGAAGGACGCCCACGCATCACCATCGGCGCTGTAGTCCTCGCGCACGGTGCCCCATGCCCGCTCGGCTAGATACGGTCCCCAGTCTTGCCAGGACGGATCAGCTGCAGTTTGAACCACGCGATCCTGCTCCGCCGAGGCACCGCCTTGCGCTTGATCTCCCATGCTGCGATCGTAATCCGTCCACTCCAGGTGGTCTTTGACGAAGGGCGTAGGGACCGTTTTCGCGCCCGGGCACCGCGATGAGGTGCGGTGGAAGACTTCGAGCAGTACGCGGCGGTTTTCACTGAGTCAGCGCCATCTCTATTCAAATAGCGTCGCTCAGAGTAGCGTTCGCGCAT
Source organism: Terrimesophilobacter sp. (assembly GCA_039920505.1). GTDB lineage: Bacteria > Actinomycetota > Actinomycetes > Actinomycetales > Microbacteriaceae > Parafrigoribacterium. The sequence goes on along the minus strand of JBDSDO010000022.1, from coordinate 15,664 downwards.
GACTAAATCAACCAAAGCTCACCCCCGGCTTTCGTCGCGCCTCGGCGCGCTCTCGCTCCTCACCATCGCGCTCATCTTCGGCACCTCCGCGGCGCCCGCTACTGCCGCGATACCACAGCGGTGGGTTGCCTCCCATTCGGCAGCCGACTACGTCGCGCTCGGGGACTCGTTCACCTCCGGCCAGGGAGCGCCACCGTACCTGAGCGGACCATGTCTGCAAAGCAAGTACGCAAGCTACCCGGTCATCACGGCGGCCCTCAGCAGTTACAAGCTGGTGGCGAACGAGTCGTGTTCTGGAGCAAACACGGCTGCGGTTCTGGCGCAACTGGGCCAGTTGCCCAGCCGGTTGGTGAGGGCAAGTTCGCCCGTCCGCTTGGTGACTCTGACCGTGGGCGGCATTGATGCCGGCTCCAATCGGGTTCTTGCGGCCTGCGCGCCCGATCCGGCATCCGCGGCGTGTCTGGCAGCCATTGCCTTCACCACAGGTCAACTCACCTCAGCCGACCTCGGACAGGGTCTTGCCGCAACCTACTGGGCAGTCGCGAATGCCATGCCTCATGCTCGCGTTGTCGTGCTGGCCTATCCGCGACTGTTCAACCCAGGCTTGTCGCCATTGGGAGACACTGTCAATTCGGCGACGGATACGCTGAACGCGATTATCACAGGTGCCGCAGCCAGCGTGGCGGCCCAGGGCAAGAACGTGCGGGTCGTCGACGTGACTCAGGAGTTCGAGAACCACGGTATTTGCGCGCGCCTCCCTTACATCAGTTTCGACCCGTCCAACCTGTTGGCGCAGGCTAATATGCATCCGAACGTGCTGGGCAACTCGCTCGGCTACTTCCGGGCGCTGCTGAACGACCGTGTGCTCAGCTAGCACGGAGGGTTCCCCGCCGACAAACACAACTGCGTATCAGGTGAGCGCGGGCCCTGGCACAACCACTACCTTGCCAGGCCCGTGGCCGCCGCGGCGGTGAACTGGTGGAAGCTCGGCCGCGCTTTTCGGAAAGCGAGCCGCGTTCTGAGAAGCTGTGTTAACGGCCCAAGCCAGCGGTTGGGCATCGGCCCGCTGACGGCCACGTAGCGTCCACGGGACGCCAAGATGCTGAGGATTTCGGGGGCAGTCTTGTTGCCCACCATGTCGAGAATCACGTCGTACTCACCTGCCGCGGTGACGAAGTCATCGCGGCAGTAGTCGATCACACGGGCGGCACCCAATGCGCGCGCCTGGTCGACCTGCAGTGCGGTGAGGCCGGCAACCGGTGTCGCACCCGCGGCAGCGAAGTCGACGTCCTGCGGGAGCGCGACGACGTCGGCGGCGTCCACTGTCGCGTAGTGGGCGAAACCGCCGCCTCCGGATTCTCCAAAGACCGCGTCACCGATGTGAAAGTCGCTCACGCCTGTTCCTACCGTCTCAACTATGCCGGTGACATCCGCCCCCCTGAATCAGGCGCTTCGGCTTCCGAAGCCCCGCGATCAGCCTCAGGAAGTACGGTGTGCCGCTGAGGAAGTGCCAATCGAGCGCGTTGGTTGAGGATGCCCGAATGCTTACCAAGAGCTGACCCGGTGCGGGAGCCGGTACTGGGACCGACTCGATCGCCAGGACCTCCGAACCGCCGCATCGGCGGGCGCCCACCGCCAACATTGTCGCAGGTATCTGAGCGCCGCCGCCGCTGTGCCATAACAGAGTGCCAAGCTGGAGTCCTCACGAGTAGGAGTCCGCTACGCCCTCCATCCTGACTTTTCTGACCACGTGGCACTTTGACCTGACAGCGCTCGCCGTCCTCACCATTGCGGCAGTGCTCTACGGCTGGGGTGTCGCGAAGTTGCACCACAGGGGTGTGCCGTGGCCAGTGCTGCCGGTACTCGGCTTCTACTCGCTCGGGCTCGGCTCGTATGTGGTCGTTGGCTTCGGCTTTCTCTCCGCCTATACCGTCGAATTGCGCTGGGCGTTCAGCACCCGCATCGCACTTTTGTTGTTCGTCGTGCCCGCCCTCGTCAGCCTCGGCAGACCGGTTGCGTTGACCCGTGCCGTGCTGAGCGGCATGCCGTTGCGCGTTGTTGAGGCAGTGCTCGCTTCGCGCCCGGTGCGGATGCTGGGAAACGCCATCTTCGGCCCGCTTTTGGCGATCGCAGCGTTTAGCGTCTTCCTGACTCCGCTCGCCGGTACCCTGCGTGGCAGCACCCTCGGCGAAGCTGTCATCACCGTCATTGTGCCGATCATCGGCCTGCTCATGGTGCTTCCGATCGTCGAGAACACCTCACAGCGTACGAGCTTCTTCATCACGGCCGAGTTCATGCTGGCACTGGTCGAGTTGGTGGCGGATGCCGTTCCGGCCATCTTCCTCAGACTCAGCAACGTTATCCTCGACCACGCCCCAGCCGTGCTCGGCGCCTTCCCCACGTGGTTTCCGAACCCGCTACGCGACCAACAGCTGGCCGGGGATTTGCTCTGGTTTCTAGCAGAAGTCTCCGATGTCCCACTGCTCATTCTGCTGTTCATCCGGTGGTCCAAGAAAGACCGCCGCGAAGCCAAAGAGTTCGACGACCTCACCGATGAAGAAATGGAAACGAAGATGCAAGAACACTTACACCCGCGCAGGGACTAGTGTCCCCGGGAACGCACCCCCTGAGCCCCGGTGCCGGCTGGCGCCGGTCACGACAACGACTTTTTCGTCGAGAATGCGCACTACGATCTCTTATTCATCGGCTGAATCCGGCTGCGAGTCCCTGCCGTCACCTTCGCTGAGCAGGCGGCCCAGCACTCCCCCGAGGGCGAGGTCGTCGACAGCTCCGAAGTGCGAGAGGCGCAATCGTCCCTCCCGGTCGATGACAAGGGTGGAGGGGGTGCCCTGCAGCTGGTAACGCTCCATCGTCACCGGTATCGACCGCACGTCGTGGCGGTCGATACCGACCGGAAAGTGGATGCCGAACTCGGAGAGGAACACCTTGAGTGCATCCGGTCCGGTGACAGCGTGATGCTCGAACACCGTGTGAAGACCGATTACCGCGACATCCGGGAACATCCGCTGCACTCGCTGCGCTTGCGGCAGTCCGTACCGGATGCAACCTGGGCACAGCATCTGGAACGCCTCGATCAGCACCACTTGGCCCCGCAGGGCCTCGAGGGAACTCGGAGTGCCGATCCACTCGGACACATCCAATTCGGGCGCGGGGAGCGAAGAAGAGACGTTCATACGATCCACGTTAGTGTCCCATGCCATTTCTCACGTCAGTGGCTGCGTTCCCCGGTGGTGTGATGCCTAGGCTGTAGGCATGGCCACAGTCATCCTGGTTCGGCACGGTCGCACCACAGCGAATGTTGACGGCGTACTGGCCGGACGAACCGTGGGGATCAGGCTGGACAAGCTCGGGCGTGACCAAGCGGCCCGTACGGCCGAGCGGCTTGCCGTGGTGCCGCTGGTCGCCGTGGTCTCGAGCCCGTTGGAACGCTGTCGGCAGACCTCGCGGATGATCCTCGACCGCCAGACAGATTCACCAGCGGCACTGGTCGAGAGAGGCATCACCGAGTGCGACTACGGCCAGTGGCAGGGCCGAGCCCTCAGCGAACTTGCCAAGGAAAAGCTCTGGACCGTTGTGCAGACGCAACCGTCCGCCGCCGAGTTCCCCGGCGGTGAGTCGCTGGCGGCCATGCAGGCCAGGTCGGTCGCCGCGATCAGGCGTCACGACGCAGTGTTCGAGTCCCAACACGGACCCGGCGCCGTGTGGGTTGCGGTCAGTCATGGCGACATTATCAAGTCGATCCTGGCCGACGCCCTCGGCATGCATCTTGATCTGTTCCAACGCATCAGCGTGGCTCCGGCATCAGTGTCGATCGTGCGATACGGGGTCAGCCGTCCCGAAGTGCTTGCCACCAACACCGACTCGGGCGACCTTTCCTGGCTCTGCGACAGTGGCCCGGTGGCCGACGCGCCGGTCGGCGGTGGGTTAGGCGCCATCTAAGACGCCGGCTCGTGGTCCACTCTTAGGATGTTTTTATGCCCACTATCGTCCATCGGTTCAACTGGCCCGATCGCCTCGTCGTCGGCACCGTCGGTGAGCCTGGGTCGCGTACGTTCTACCTGCAGGCGCGCGACGGAGCCCGAATCGTCAGCGTCGCTCTCGAGAAGGAGCAGTCTGCCGTGCTCGCCGAGAAAATCGAGGAGGTCCTCGACGAGCTGATGGCGGCCGAAGGCAATCCGTTCAGCGTTCCTGCGGTGACTCCGATGGAACTCGTCGACAACGATCCCCTGGAGCAACCGGTGGCCGCGGAATTTCGCGCCGGCACCATGAGCCTGGGCTGGGACCGATCGACGGTCCAGCTCGTGATCGAGGCATACCCGTTCGTGGAAATCGACGAGGATGCGCGCGACTCGGTCGCACCAGAGCCGGCAGAAATGCTGCAGGTGCGCATCCCGGTCGGCACCGCCCGGGCCTTTGCAAAGCGAACGCTCGAAATCGTCGGAGCCGGGCGATCCATCTGCCCGCTCTGCGGCACTCCGATGGAAGCCGGCGGGCACGTTTGCCCAGTGCCCGGCGGCCGCGACTGATGGTGGAAGCCGACCTCAACTACGGCGAGCTCCAACTCACTGGTCGGATCACGTCGGCGTCGAATGCAACCTTTCTTGGCAGCATCGGCGACACCGGCGTTATTTATAAGCCGATCGCCGGCGAGCGTGTGTTGTGGGACTTCCCCGACGGCGATCTCGCCCGGCGCGAAGTTGCGGCGTACCTGGTCTCTGAGTCGCTCGGCTGGAACGTGGTGCCACGCACCTGGCTGCGCGACGGCCCTTTCGGTGTGGGGATGGTGCAGCTGTGGCAGGACCTCGATCCCGAACAGGATGCCGTCGATCTGGTCTTAGCCGACGCCGTGCCGGATAGCTGGCGTCAGGTGTTCGCCGGCACGGATGAACAGGGTCGTGCGGTAGCGCTGATCCACGAAGATTCCTGCGCGTTGCGACGGATGGCCGTATTCGACGTCGTGGTCAACAACGCCGATCGTAAGGGCGCCCACATTCTCCCGATGGCAGGCGGGCACCGCCACGGTGTCGACCACGGGCTCACCTTCCATGTTGAGCACAAACTGCGCACCGTGCTCTGGGGCTGGCTCGGCGAACCCCTCAACGCCGGGGAGCTCGCCGGCATCGACCACGTGCGTTCGGACCTCGCCGGCGGGCTCGGTGATGCTCTTGGCGGGATGGTCAGCGATCTCGAGATCGAAGCATTGGATGCGCGCTGCGAACAGTTGCGGTCGCAGGGCCGTTTCCCCGCCCCGCATGGCAACATGCCGGCGATGCCCTGGCCGCTATTTTGACAAACCCCGTCGAAGGCGAGCAACGTCAGGCGTTCTCGACGCGGCTCACGCCGGTTTGCTCATGTGCACCACACCGGAGGTGGCGTGCGTGTCATCAATCACGAAGCCCGCGCGCTGGTAGATGTCGATGTTGCGGATGCTCCGAGCCCCGGTGTACAGCGTGATCTGCTGCGCTGACGCGGGGGCTTGGTGTTCGGCGAAGTGCAGAAGCCAGCGGCCGATACCGTGTCCGGCGTAGTCCGGAGCGACCATCAGGCGCCCGATCTCCCACTCCTTCCCCTGCGTGCGAGCGCGCACCGCGGCTACGAGGCGGCCGCCGGCGCGCAGGCACCACACCGACCATTCGTCGATCCAGGCGATGACACCGGCGAGATCTTCGTGCAGCGCCGGGATCTCCATGGTCTCGTTCGAGAACGCTTCCTGCATCCAGCAGCAGCGCTGAAGCACCAGCAACTCCCCCGCATCCGAATCGTCGGCGCGGTGCAGATCCAGACCCGCCAGCGGCAACGAATCAGCGGGAAGTAGCGGCCGACGCAGCGGGCGGAGGATGGTGGCCAAGCGCGTCATCTCCTCCACCAGGCCGAGCGCCCTGGCGTCTCGCACCGGGTTGGGGAGCACGGCGCCGTCCCGCGTCTCATCGGCGATGCGCAGCGCGACGGTGGCACCGCACGGAACCAGCCGCAGCGTTGTCGCCACCTGCTTGCTCATCTGCACACCGCGGGTGCCGGCGGACGTGTTGCCGTAGGAGATGAAAGCGATCGGCTTCCAGGCCCACTCGCTGGAGAGGTAGTCCAGCGCGTTCTTCAGCGTCGCGGGCATCCCATAGTTGTACTCGGGAGTGACCACGATCACGCCGTCCACCGCCCGGACCCGCCGCGACCAGGCGCGGGTGTGCTCGTGCTCGTATCGGCCTGTCGACGGATGCGCCGGCTCGTCCAGGAAGGGCAGGTTGATCTGCGCGAGATCCGCGATGTCGTAGGTCACCCCGAGTTCTCCGGCTCGTTGCCGCGTCGTTTCGAGGAACCACTCGGCGATCGCTTCGCCGATGCGACCCGGACGGGTGCTCGCGACGATTACGAGGACACGAAGCGGGCTGATCTGTGACATGTGAATGAAGCCTAACTGCCTGGTGGAGGCTCTGCCCGCACCGCGTAGTTCCGCCCGCGCAGGCCGAGTTGCTGTTGCGTGGCAGTTGGCAATTGACTGGCTCCCGGAACGTCCCTGAAACCTATCGGAATCGAGGAGGGCGACCGCCCTCCGGGCTTTTTGAGCCGAGTGCTCGATCAGGCACCAAGGTGCGCGTACTTTTGCAGGAAACGCTTGGGCATCTGCAGGGCGTCGCGCCTAAACGGATCGCCCAGTTCGCCGGAGTCCACGACCACGTTGAGGATGGTCGGGCGACCGGACGCGAGTGCCTCGCGCATCGCCGGCTGGAGATCCGCCTCTTGGGCAACGGTGATCCCATTGGCGCCCATCGTCTTGGCAACCTCCGCGAAGTTGGGGTTCTCAAGATTGGAACCGACGAATCGATTGTCATAAAAGTCGACCTGGTTCTTCTTCTCGGCACCCCACTGGGCATTGTTCCAGACGACGCCGACGACAGGGATATCCTCGCGGACTGCTGTCATCACCTCAGGCAAGCTCATCCCCCACGCGCCGTCGCCGACGTAGGCGATCACGGGAGACGACGGGTCGGCCAACTTGGCACCGAGTGCCGTCGGATACGAGTAGCCACAGTTTCCGAACGTCATCGCCGCGAGGAACTTGCCCGGCTTCTCGAAGTGAAGGTAGCTGTTCGCCACGGAGCAGATATTCCCGACGTCCGTGGTCACCACGGCATCCTGCGGTATCACGTCGCGCAGCAGTGACAGCGCGCGCCGCGGGCTGATCGGCTCGCCGCTCGTCTGAGACCAGGATGAGAGTTCGGTGCGCCACGCGTCGCGCGCAGCCGCGATGCGTGCCTCCCGTCCGGTGTCGCGTGGTCGCTCTCCGCGGACTTCACGAAGCGCAGCCAGCAGCGCTTCGGCGGTGGCGCGGGCGTCCCCGTTGATGCCCAGGGCGACACGCCTGGTCAGGCCGAGCATGCGGTGGTCGGCGTCTACCTGGATGATCTTCGCCTTCGTCGGCCAATAGTCGAGCCCGTGCTGGGCCAGCGTTCCGAATGGACCCAGGCGACAGCCGATCGCCAAGACGACATCGGCCTCCGAAATCAGTTGCATAGCCGACTTCGCCCCCTGGTAGCCCAGCGGACCAACCGCCAGCCGGTGACTCGCCGGGAAAGAATCGTTGTGCAAGTACGAACTGGCGACCGGTGCGGTGAGGTACTCGGCGAGCGCGGCCACCTGCGCCACGGCATCAGCCTGCACGACGCCACCACCCGACAGGATCACTACCGACTTGCCCTCGGCGAGCAACCGAGCCGCCTCCGCGATCTGTTCGCGCGGGCCCGGGCCACGGTGAAGTGTGTCGGATGCGAAGATCTCGTAGTCGGCGTCGCCGTAGAAGTAGTCCCGAGGGATGTCGACTTGCACGGGCCCGGACTCGGCTTTGGCGACATAGAACGCCCGGCGCATGATCTCGGCCATGCGGTCCGGGCGATTGAGCTGAACCTGCCATTTCGTGATCTTGGAGAAAATCGGAAGTTGGTCAGTCTCTTGGAAACCGCCGAGCCCAATACCGCTGGTGCCCGCTGATGGCGTCACGACCACCATCGGGGTGTGTGCCCAGTAGGCGGCAGCCACTCCGGTGACAAAGTTGGTGATCCCGGGCCCGTTTTGGGAGATGACCACGGACGGTCTTTTGCTCACCCGAGCGTAGCCGTCCGCCATGTGGACGGCGTTTTGTTCGTGAGCGACCGGCAGGAATCGAATTCCAGCGGTCGGAAACAGGTCCAGGGCGTCCATGAATGCTGAGCCGACGATCCCCGGGACGAGTGTGGTCCCTTCGATGGCAAGGCTCTCGACGAACGCCTCGCTCGCTGTCATCCTGCGTGCTGCACCGCTCTCTAGCTCTGTACTCATCGTTTCGTCCCTATCTTCCGTAGAACCAGGCCGCAGTACGACTCGTCCAAGGCGATTTGTCGATGCGAGCAATACCATATTGTGGAATCAACTACCACGATATATCATGGCTTTAGACAAGGCTGATGTCAAGACTCGCGTCGACATCGCCGACGACAGATGGGGTGAGACTGCAATGCAACCGACGGGCAACGCCGCTATAGCGCAGGGCGTCAGCGGCGCTCAGGCCGTTACTCGGGTGCTCGCCGTGCTCCACTTGTTCCGGGATCAACGGAACGAGCTCGGGGTTGTTGAGGTATCGAAGGCACTCGGACTGACATTGAGCACCACGCATCGGTTGATCCGAGCACTGGTGGCCGCGGACTACCTCGCTCAGAACCCCAGTACGGAGCGCTACCACCTGGGCCGGTCCGCGTTGCTTCTGGGGCAGGCAGCCCAATCGAACCTTGGGCTGGACCTTGTTGTCCCGGTGCTTGAGGAGGTCAGCGTGCAGACCGGAGAGTCGGTGAACCTCGGGCTGTTGGACGGTGATCGAGTTGTCGTGGTAGCTCGCGTCGAGTCCCGGCAGCCCCTCCGGTTCTGCCATCCACCGGGAACCCGCGTGCGGCTTTACGCGACCTCCATGGGCAAGGCCGTTCTCGCGTTCAACACCGATCTGGGCGAGTACCTGGAATCTCTCGGTGAAGAGCTCGAGGCGCTGACGCCCCACACGCTGCGCACGAAGACAGAATTGCGTCGAGACCTTGAGGAGATCAGGGATCGAGGCTGGAGTATTGACAACGGCGAATCGATCTCTGGTGTCCGCTGTGTCGCTGCCCCGATTCTGGACTCCACCGGCCGTGCACACGCCGCCGTGGCCGTTCAGGTGCCGGAGGTGCGCATGCCGGACGAGCGGCTCGAGATCATCGGTCCGCTGATTGCTCAGGCGGCCAGCGAGATCGCGAAGGTGCTGCGTCCGGGGACGGGCCTCTAGCGACCGCGACTTATCACTTCGGTTCGGCATCGAAGTAGTCGGCCACGCGCTCTGGAGCGAACGCACCCCGATCGGTGACGATGCTCGTCACGAGTGTGTGCGGTGTGACGTCGAACGCCGGGTAGAGCGCCATGACCCCCTGCGGCGCAGTTCGGATTCCGCGCCACTCGAGCACCGGCGTCGCGTCCCGAAACTCGATCTCGATGTCCCGCTCGTCCCGACACTCTCGATCCGGTCCACTCTGCCGCAGGACGACGTAGGGAAGGCTGTTCGCTCGGGCGGCCAGCGCGAACTGATAGGTGCCGACTTTGTTGCACACCGTGCCGTCCAAGCACACCAAATCAGCGGCAGTCACCAGGGCGTCGACCCGACCCTGCCGCATGAGTGTGCCGCCCATCCCGTCGGTCAGCACTGTGACCGGTGTCCCCACCTGCACAGCCGACAACGCGGTAAGTCGCGAGCCCTGAAGGAACGGCCGCGTCTCGCTGGCGAACAGTTCGAGTTCGACCCCGGTGCGGCGTGCCTCCAGAAGGAGGTAGATCAACGACCGGTCGGCGAAGCAATGCGTCAGCAACCGGGTACGTCCTTCGAGAACGCCCAATGCTGCTCGTGCGGTCGCGAGCGCTTGGACGGCCAATCGGCTGGCCGCAGCGTCTACCAGTGCGACGATGGACGCGACGGGATTCTGCCCCGCCGCCAGCGCATCCTGCCCCGCTGCCAGCGCGGCATCCAACATCCGCGCCAAAGCCAGGCCGGTTGGTCGCGTGGCCCGCAGGCGTTGGGCGGAGCGCTGGAGCACGTCGGCTGGGTTTTCGTGCTCCGGTGCCGAGTAGACGCTCAACGCAAGGCCGTATCCGGCGGCGAGAGACAGCGTGAACGCGCCTTGGATGGTCATGTTCTCGATCGCGCGCGCGACCTCCTCCACCGATCGACACTCCACGAAGACCTCCTGGTGCGGAAGTTCTCGACGGTCGAGGATGCGAACCACGCCGCCGTCCCATTCGGCCATTCCGCGTCGTTGGGCCAGTAGCGGCAGGTTGTCCTCGGGATAGAACCCGTCAAGACCGATTGCAGTATTCACGATGTGTGGACCCCGAACTCTTGTGTGTTGAATAGGTTTCTCATGGTTGGTCTCCAGCCGTTCCGCACCTCTTGCAGAATGCCGTCGTGGGGGTACCGGCCTTCCTCTGGATCCAGATTTGCCAGATGAACCAGACATTGATCAGGGCGATTGCAGTGTTCACTGCGACGGCCGGATAAACCTCGCGTAGCAGGTTATAGGTCAGCAGGGCGAGGCACGCGGCCAGATTGAGGTACCGGAATCGTCTGGGGTGGGCCTGCGTCAACGAATAGAGCAGCAGGACCGATCCCAGCCAGCCGAAGATCTCGAGGATCATGGCTGTGCACTTTTCTGGCCACCTTCCGCGGCCCACTCGGCTCGTTCCTGGCTGAACCGGGCTTGCTGAGACCGGACCTGTGTCAGTTCCGCGTCGTCGAGGATGTTAGGAGCTCCGATGAGGCGCGCGGAGTAGTACACCGAGCACATCCATTCCAGAGTCGAGGCGTGGCGGAATGCCTCGGCTAACGATTCGCCCACGGCCACAGAACCGTGGTTGGCCATGAGGGCCGCCCGCCGTCCATCGAGCGCGGCCACAACTGACTGCGCTAGTTCTGGGGTACCGAACGTCGCGTAGTCGGCGATCCGGATCGGGCCGCCGAGGGCGGCGATTTGGTAATGGACGGCAGGCAATCCGATCCCGAGGCTCGAAAGCACGGTAGCGAACTTCGAATGCACGTGCACGACGGCGCTGCCGTCGACGGCCATCGATTCGTGGATGGCCAGGTGCAGCGGAAGCTCGCTGGACGGGGGCGGCCCGGCCAGCCGATCTCCCGTGAGTAGCACCACAGACACATCGTTCGGGGTCAACGAGTCATAGTCCCGGCTTCCCGGCGTGATCACAATTCGATCACCGACCCGAACACTCACGTTGCCCGAGGTGCCCACGATCAGCCGGTCGAGGGCCATTCGTCGCGCATACCGAATGACGTCATCGCGTGCTCGCTCGAAACAGCCCGATTCAGCGCACTGGGCCGTTGGCTGAGCATCGGTTACCACGGGAGCGGCCGTCGGAGCATCTGAAACAGCATCTCGGTGATCCGGACAAAGTCGACATCGAAGATCACCCGATGCTTCGGCCCATTCGCTGGTGGATCGGTCTGCACTCCGGCCAGGCACGCCTGTCCGTGGTCGTCGTGGAAGATCCGCATCGGGCGTTGCACCGAGCCGAGAACGACGTCGGGCTGAACCAAAACCGCGGCGGCAAGACTGTCGTTGATGCCCATGATCCTGGTGCGACCGGTGACGTCGACGGAAGTGTTCTTTGCGGCGGTGATGGGCGGTTCTGCACCTTCGGTCAGGCCGTACACCGACGTATAAAAGTCGGAGTAATATTCGCTGATCTTGGCGATGAATTGAGAATGGGACGTGCCCGATTCCGTGGCGGCTCGAATGAATCGCTCTTCCGGCAGCACGATTTGCCGGGTGATGTTGGGCCCGCACCACGTCACCGGCCCTTCGGTGGCGGCGATCTCCAGTGTCGAGGCCACGTCGTGGAAGACGTTTGGGTCGCGTGAGCCGGTGGTGCGCCTGTTGCGCCACGGCTCCGGGTCGTTGAAGAGGGCAGGTCCGATTCCGCCGACGATGGTGACCGACTTAAGTCGTTCGAACAGCGTGCGATCTTGCCGCAACGCGGCTCCGATGTTGGTCGTCGGGCCGAGTGCCAGCAGGTGCAGCTCACCGGCGTGCTCGTGCGAGAGTCGCAGCAAGTTCTCGACGGCATCGGGCGGGCCGGTCACCGGGCGTGATGGCCTGAATCCGGTGTTGCCCAGCCCGTCGTCGCCGTGCACTTCCGCCGAAACGTGCAAGTCCTGCTCCAACGGCTCGAGCAGTCCCATCCGGATGTCGACGTCTTCGCGACCGATCAACTCCATGACGTACCTGGTGTTGTTGGCTGCCTGGTCGGCGCGGGTGTTGCCGTGCGTGCTGTGAAGCGCGACCAGTTCGACATCCGGGCGTGAGGCCAGGAAGAGCAGCGCCAAGGCGTCATCCACTCCCGTGTCAAGGTCGACGACCACAAGTTTCTTCGGCGCAGAAGTTTCAGTCATGGGGCTCTCCAATTGTTCCGTGATGTATAGCGTCGGTCTTAGGCAGGTCATGGTTTGTGGTGGCTGTTCGCCAGAGTTCGCCCCAGGACAGCTCCCGGGTGTTCAGCAGCAATACTCGACCGCGGGCGGCCAGCATCGTATGCGCCTGGATGCGCACGTCGTCGTCGAGCAGTGTTGTCTCGGGCACATAGGCGCCACCGACGACCCTGCGGATCATCTCGATGCCGGCGTAGGCGCAGGTGCGGCCGAGTTGTCGTGCCAGAAACGATTCCCGGCCGACCTGGCCCTCGGGCCAGAACTCCGCGACACCACGAACGTATCCGGCCCAGAAGTCGCTGGCCCACTGCTCGATGACTCCCACCGCACGGTGGTTGTTCAGCAACACGTGGTGAACGTGCGCAATAGCCAGATGGGCCAGGAAACAGCCGAGGTCGAACCCGATCGGGCCCATCATGGCGAACTCTGGATCGATCACCCGCACGTCGTCCCCGTCGACCATGACCGATCCGGTGTGCATGTCACCGTGCAGTAATGCCTCCGCGTTCGAAGCGAAGTCGAGGGCCAGATCCTGGGCTCGTATCCCGGCCGGCAGGTCCCGCGCAAACGCTTGCGCCAGACCGACGACGACACTCTGCGGATCGTCGACCTGCGACCCATTGAACGGTCTTCGAAACGTCACGCCCAAGGTGTGCCGCACCATGTCGGGATTGATGAACTCCGTCACGTAAGCGGCCCGTTCTTCCGGGGCCAGCAGTACAGCGCTGGTTTGCAAATGGGTCCTGGCCAGAAACTCGCCGACCAGGTCAAGGCGCTCGTGACCGACGTCCGGAGACAAGCACAGCGACCTCAGCGTGCGGTGATGACGCAGATCCTCCATCACCAGGATGCCGCTGTCCGCAATCACGGTGTGCACCCTCGGCACGCGCCCCGGCGCGAGCGTGTCGCTCACTGCCAGGGCGCGCGCCTCATACATCGTGCGGTCGATCGTCAAGGGTCGCGCACCGTGCGATATCCGGATGTAGTCGAGCGCATGCTTGACGATCACCGAATCCGTGGCCGACCAGACCCGGTAGATGTAATTGAGGTTGCCGTCGCCGATCTCCTCGAAACCCGACGCTGGCTCACGCAGGTAAGGGTTCGCGATCTCGCGAAGCCGCTCCCAGGGGAGACTGTCAGCCACCTGCGTCACCTTGTCCTCCATTCGTCTTCGTCGGGTTGTCGAGGGTCGGAACTACTTGTCGAGCTTCGTTCCAACCTTCTTGCTGAGCACTTTCATCTCTGCATTGGCCTGGTCGATAAGCGGTTGCGCGGCGGACTGGAGCGTCGACTGAGCGGTCGCGACGTCAGTGGTTCCGGCAAGCACCGACTCGAAAGCCCGCTCGATCAGCTGACGCATCTCGTTCAATCCAGGCATCAGCAGCCCGTCGGGTCCGATGGCGCCCTCGGCCTGCGCGAATGGAAGGATTTCCACGGCGGTCTGGAGCTTCTGGCTGCCCGCGAGCTGTTGGGCATATTCGGAAAGCTCCGTCGTGCTGGTTCTGATTGGCAGGTTTCCTGTCTTGGTGGACCAGGTCAGCTGCGCATCGGTGCTCATCAGGTATTTGACGAGCAACCAGGACGCGAGCTGCTCATCGGGCGTTGTGCTGAAGACCGAGAGGTTCGGCCCGAAGAGCACAGTGGTCGGCTTGTCGGTCGCCTTACCCTGAGGCAGCGGGGCCGCATTCCAGGTGAAGGCATCTCCCACGCCCTTGTCGATGAACGGGATCAGGCGACTTGAACGCAGCACGAACGGCGAGCTGCCTGACGAGAAGGCCGCCAGGTCGTTGGTCGAGGTGTCGCCGGCACCCACCGTGGTGGCAAATGCTTGCCCTGCCTTGGCGAGGTCGGAGTAGAGCCGAAGAGCCGAGGTCCACGCGCTGGAGTCGAAACCGGCCGCTGCGCCGTTCTCCTTAAAGGAGTGACCGCCAAACGACATCGCCACGGCATGGAAGGTTGACGCGTCAGTGCTTGCAGGCAAGCACTTCTGGCCCAGCTGGTCCATGGCCGCGGAGCAGATCTTCGAGAACTCAGCCCAGGTCTTAGGCGGTTCCGAAAAGCCGAGCTTCTTCAGCGTGTCAACGTTGTACGCGAGCATAAGGTCCGCGACGGTCCACGGCATGCTGAGGTTGGCGCCCTTCATCGCGGCATACGTGTTCCGCGTCCGCTCGACCTCCAGGATGTCTTTCCAACTGGCGGCGTCGAGTCCGTGCTTCGGGTCTTCTCGGTAGGTCTTGAGATCGACGATGGCATCGGAGCGGAAGTACTCCAAGGCATCGGTCTCGTAAGAGATCACGACGTTGGGTGGAGTGTCGGCACGCACCGCGGAGACAGTCTTCTGCCGCAATTGTCCGTAACCGCCAACAAATGTCGAGGTGACCTTGATGTCCGGGTACTTGGTCTTGAACCCGGCCAGAACCGCGTCGAGGGCTTCGCCGTCGCCGCCGGTGTAGACGTGCCAGAAGTCAAGATCCACCGGCCCAGTTAATGCATCCGGGATCGCGGCCTGCTCGCTCGGCGCGGGTGCGGTCGACGCACACGACGACAGCAGTGCGACGCCGGCGAGAGCCGCGACCCACTTCGTCACCTTTGACCGGACGGGATTCAACGTCCCCATTGCGCTCTCATGTCGGTTCTTTTTCACTTCGCTGCTCCTTGTATGTTGGGTTGCGCTCACTGTGGTGCCTCTTACGGTTCGGATCGTTGTCACTTGACTGCGCCTTGCGCGATGCCTCGAATGATGAATCGTTGGGTCAGTAGGAAAACGAGGGCGATTGGAATCACGGAAGCGGTGGCCGCAGCCATCAGCAGTCCGATCTGGACTCCCCCTTCGGTGCTGAACGACAGAAGTCCGACTTGGATCACGCGGGTGTGCGTGGATGCGGTGACCAGAAGCGGCCAGAGCAGCGCATTCCAAGACCAGACAAACTGGATCACGAAGATGGTGATGGTGCTGGCACGAGCCAAGGGGAAGGCGATCTGCCAGAGCATCCGGGACTCTGAGGCACCATCGATCTCAGCTGCCTCGAACAGGGATGGCGCAACGCCCAGGAATGTCTGGCGATAGAGGTAGATCGCGAACGGAGTGGTCAGCCAGGGCAGCATCACTGCAAGCAGCGTGTCGTAAAGCCCCAACCGCTGGATCAACACATAGTTGGG
>JBDSDO010000021.1:0-19968 GCA_039920505.1 Terrimesophilobacter sp. | reverse complement strand
TTCACCGCGGTGATGGCGCTGGTGTTTCTGATGATTCCGCAGGACCCCGTTCTGGCTATCGGCCTCCTGGGCGCCTACTGCATCCTGCTGTGCGTGTACCTGGCCATTGGCTCACTCTCCATCAAGTGGGGGACCCAGAACCTGCGCGTGGCCGATGCGCCCGCGGGGAGGACGAATTGATCATGGTAGTTCCCACTATGCGAGACCGGATGCGCCCTGCCGAGTTACTCGGACTGTCGGCGGTGTTCGGCGCCTTCGCCGGCCTGGTCGTGCTGATGACGACCCGGGACATCATCCTCGCCTTGATCTTCTTCGGTGTCGCGTTCATCCTCTCGGTCGTCTTCATCGCAATGCTCGTCCTCGCGATGAAGCCCAACCCCGGCGAACAGAGCGAGCTGGCCGGGCGGGACCAGAACAACCACTGAGGCGGCCGTGCTACCGTGCAGCGTACTCCACGAGGTCGCTGGCCAGACCGATGTATCCGGCAGGAGTGAGAGCGAGCAATCTGGCCTTCGCCTCGGCGCCGATGTCGAGACCGGAGACGAACGTCGCAAGCTCCTCACGGCCGACGTGCTTGCCGCGGGTGAGTTCCTTGAGCATGGCGTACGGGTCGGAGATCGAGGAGCGTCCCGCCGCCACTTCGCCGCGGATCACGGTCTGAATCGCCTCGCCGAGCACTTCCCAGTTGGCGTCCAGGTCAGCCTCCAGCTTCGGCAGGTTCACCGCGATCTCCGGCAACCCGCGCAGGATGTTGTCCATCGCCAGCAGCGAATGGCCGAAGCCAACCCCGACGTTGCGCTGTGTGGTGGAATCGGTGAGGTCACGCTGCAACCGGGAGGTGACCAGAGTCTGTGCGAGCAGTTCGAGGATCGCCGAGGACAGTTCGAGGTTGGCTTCGGCGTTCTCGAACCGGATCGGGTTGATCTTGTGCGGCATGGTCGACGAACCGGTGCTTCCGGCGGGTGGGATCTGCGTGAAGTAACCCATTGAGATGTAGGTCCACACGTCGGTGCACAGGTTGTGCAGCACGCGGTTGGTGTGGCTCACCTTGCTGTACAGCTCGGCTTGCCAGTCGTGCGGCTCGATCTGGGTGGTGAGCGGATTCCACATCAGCCCCAGTGAGGAGACGAACTCGTGCGAGATGGTCGCCCAGTCCTGGGTCGGGTCGGCCGCCATCTGTGCCGCGAACGTTCCGGTTGCCCCGCTGAACTTGCCCCAGTAATCGGTCGACTCGACCTGCGCAGCGAGGCGACGCAATCTCGCGACGAAGACCGCGAACTCTTTTCCCACGGTGGTGGGTGTCGCCGGCTGCCCGTGCGTGTGCGCGAGCATCGCCGTGGACCGATGCGTGACGGCGCGCTCGTGGAGCGCATCGATCACTCGGTGCAGCTTGGGCAGCCACACCTCGCGCACCGCCGCCCCGATGGTGAGCGCGTAGGCGAGGTTGTTGATGTCCTCGCTCGTGCAGCCGAAGTGGGTGAGTTCACTGATCGAGTCAAGGCTCAGGTCGGCCAGCTTGGCGCGCACAAAGTACTCCACCGCCTTCACGTCGTGACGTGTCGTGGCCTCCAGCGTGGCCAATTGCTCGATGTCACCCTGACCGAAATCGGAGGCGAGCGCCTTGAGCGCGCGAACCTTGTTCCCCGGCAGCGGGCTCGACCCGAAAAGGGAGTGATTGGTCAGGTACAACAGCCACTCGACTTCCACGTGCACACGCGCGCGGTTCAGCGCCGCTTCCGACAACTGTTCGCTCAGTCCGGACACTGCGGCGCGGTAGCGGCCGTCGAGCGGGCTCAAGGGCTGTTCTGGCAGGGCAGTCATGACACTCTCCGTTGGATTCCTGGTTCGATTTGATGGAACAGCGCGATGCTCGCCTTCTCAATCATCCCGAGCACGGTCTCGAACAGCGCCGCGTCGGAGTAGTACGGGTCGGGAACGTCGAGGAGCGCAGCCTGATCCTTGTCGAAACTGAGCAGCAACGCCACCTTCCCGCGGTCGGCGTCGTTGTTCGCCCACGCGCGCAGGATGCGTTCCTGGCTGCGATCGAACGCCACGACGAGGTCGAGGTTGGCGAACCAGTCGGGATCGAACTGCTTGGCACGGTGCAGCGAAGCGTCGTAGCCGCGCCGGGTCAACGCTGCCAGGGTGCGCGCATCCGAGTTCTCGCCAACGTGCCAGTCCCCGGTGCCAGCCGAAATCACCGTGATCGCACCGGCATAACCGGCCTTAGCGACCACGTCGCGGAACACCGCCTCCGCCATGGGCGACCGGCAAATGTTGCCGGTGCAGACGAAGCAGATGCGGAAAAGAGCCGACTCGTTGAGGGTTCGGTCAAAGCTCATCGCACCATTGTCCCGCAGTTGGGCGCTGTTCGGCAGTCATCCCTGGCGACCTCGACGCGGCCGGTGCACCTCTCCTTCACCGCGGACGACTAGGGCGGCGTGTGCACAGTGCAGCCAAGTGCGGCGAATTCAGGCCATCGAACGCGGCACACTGGCCCGGAGGAAAGGCGGGCGATGGATCAGGTGGGCATCTCCGACACCGGGCCCGGCGCTCGGACACAGTTACTCGATGCGTTGCAACGGCAGGAGGACGCGCTGGCCGCACTGGCCGGACGGTTTGAACAGACGCGCGCCACCTCGCCACCACCAAGACTGGACGACGACTGGCATGGCCTCGCCGAGCAGTTCTACGCCGAGGCCGCCGACGGGCTGCGGCGCGACCTCCAACTGGTGGCGGAGCACCTCGCGGCGGCCCTGGCCGACACCCGCCGGGCGTTGACCACGCTGGCGCCGGGCGGTTGAGGTGTCGAACGATCTGGCCATCGGCGGCCCCGGCGCGGTCTCTGTCGTCACCACAAAGTTGGAGAACGCCTCCCGACACCTTGAGGGCCTGAACGGCGACCTGGGCGCGCTGCGCCGGCAACTCGTCTGCCTCGACCGCACCGTCACCGCCGCGGCACTGCGGGCGGGGGATGCTCCGTTCAGCGCCTTCGCGGCGGAGCGATCGATCGACGACGCCCAGAGGGGCCTGGAGCGCTGCGCCGGCACCAGCGAGCACTTGGCACGATCGCTGGCGGAGGCGGCGCGCCGCTACACCTTCGCCGACGCAGTAGCGGCGTGGGTGGCGCGGTCTTTTGCCGCACTGTTCGGCTACGAACTCGGATTTCTTCTGCCTGTGCTCGCCGTGTTGGCGCTTCCCGGAGTGAGCGCGGTGGGCAGCGCCCTGGCGCTGCGGCTCGCCACGATGCCCGAGGACCGGCGTGGCTCGTTCTTCCGTGGCGTGTCCGGCTGGGCACAGGCGCACCAGGCGCTGCTCAGCGACCCTCACGTCGTCGAACTGGTGCGTTTGACCGTCATGAGCGCCGACGACTTCGGCGAGGGAGCTCTGCACGTGCCGCTTGGGCTGTCGCACCTGTTGGGTGACGAGGGACTCGGCATCCTGGGTCTTGACACGTCGGCGGCGACAGTTGTCGGGCTCGCCTCGCCGTTCGGCGTGCTGAAAGAGACCCCGGTTGCGGTGCGGCAGGTAGGCGTGGTGCGCGGCGTCACCGTGGCGGCCGACTTCGAGGACCGGGCCCGCCGCATTCCTACCGGCGGCGACCAAGTGCGCATCGATCGGATCAGCGTGCCCGGGAAAGCCGACCGCTTCGAGGTGTACCTGGCCGGAACTTCGGACTTTGCGCTCACCGCGGGCACGGATGCCTGGGACATGACCAGCAACGTCAGCGCGATCGCAGGGACCGATGCCGGGTCGTACCGTGCTGCGCAGCACGCGATGGCGCTCGCCGGAATCACTTCCGGCTCGGCGGTCGTCTTCACCGGATACTCGCAGGGCGGCCTCATTGCCGCCCGGCTCGCGGCATCCGGGAACTACCACACCACCGGCCTCTACACGCTCGGTGGACCGGCAGGGCAGGTGCCCGTGCCGGTGGGCGTCCCGTACGTTGCCGTAGAGCACAGCGAGGATCTGGTTCCGGCCACCGGCGGCAGGTTCGCCTCGTCGCAGCCGGTCCTCGTGCGCCGGTCGCTGTTCGACGGGCATCCGCCGGACGGTCCGAGCGTGTTCCCCGCCCACGAGCTAAGCCGCTACCGTCAAACCGCGCAGTTGCTGGATGCCTCGGACAACCCGCGACTGACCGACGCACTCCGCGCCATCAATCCACCGACGGTGGCAGGGACGACGGTCACCTCAATGTTCTACCGGGCCCGCCGCGGGTGACGTCGCTCGTCGCCCCAGAAACCGGCTCCCGGCCGCCCAAGTTCCGGGAGCGGGGTGTCGGGAACGGCAGCGGCGAGCCCCGTGCTGTTCGTCTAGCGCCGGCTACTGCCTACGATCGGACGCACCAGGATGCCGATCAGCCAGCTGAGGAAACCCAGGACCAGAGCGCCCAGCACCCCCCACCAGAAGCCGTCGACGTGCAAGCAGAAGCCGATCGCGGCCGAAATCAGGCTGACCAGGATCAGCAGCAGCCCGTTGACCACCAGCGCGATGAGACCCAGCGTCAGGATGTATACCGGAAATGCCACAATGCGGACGAAGTTGCCGATGATGCCGTTGACGATGCCGAAGATCAGTGCCACGAGCAGGAAGGTGAGCAAAACGGCCAGCGTGTCGCCGGGCGGGAACGGCGTCACGCTCACGCCGGCCACGATGAGCGTGGTCAGCCAGAGGGCGACAGCGTTGATGACCAAGCGCACCAGGAATCTCTTCATTCCCCAACTATGCCCGTCCGCCACCGGGCCGTGCAACGGGGCCACCGCGGTGAATAGACTCGATGCGTGACCACTGAAGACTCGCCACACGTCAGGTTCCGTCCGGAGATCCTCGCCGTGCAGCCCTACCGGCAAGGTAAAACGGCGCCCGCTGACGCCTTCAAGCTCTCCTCCAACGAGAACCCGTTCGAGCCGATCCCCGCCGTGCTCGAGGCGATCGCCGCGTCCTCGGTCAACCGCTACCCGGATGCGTCGGCGCATCAACTCAGTCAGCGACTGGCCGAACGGGCCGGAGTTGCGATCGAGTGCGTGCACGTGGGGTCCGGATCGGTATCGCTTCTCGCCCAGTTCATCTCCGCCGCCGCAGGACCCGGCGACGAGGTCGTCTATTCGTGGCGGTCCTTCGAGGCCTACCCGGGGCTGGTGACAGTGTCGGGCGCGACGAGCGTGACTGTTCCGAACCTGCCGGATCACCGGCATGACCTGCCCGCCATGGCCGCCGCCATCACCGACCGCACCCGTGTGGTGATCGTCTGCTCGCCCAACAACCCGACCTCTACCATCGTCACCGCGGACGACTTCGCCCACTTCATGACCGCCGTGCCCGCCACGGTGCTGGTGCTGCTCGACGAGGCCTACGCCGAATTCGTCACCGACCCCGCTGCGGTGAACGGACTGACTCTGCTCGGGCGGTATCCGAACCTCGTCGTGCTGCGCACCTTCTCGAAGGCCTACGGCCTTGCCGGACTGCGGGTGGGCTACGCGCTAGGCGACCGGTATCTGCTGGATGCGGCGCGGGCCGCCGCAATCCCGCTGTCGGTCACCGAGCCGGCACAGCGGGCCGCCATCGCCGCCCTCGACTATGAACCGGAACTGATCGATCGTGTCGCGAGCATCTGCACGCAGCGGGACGCGCTCTGGCAGGCGCTGACGACCCAGGGCTGGCGAATCCCGAAGCCGCAGGGCAACTTCGTCTGGCTGGCCACGGGGGAGTCCACCGCCGAGGCTGCCGAGACCCTTCTGCGGCACGGGATCGTGGGGCGCGCACTCGGCACCGACGGTATCCGTGTCTCCATCGGAGAGCCAGAATCTGTGGAAAAACTCCTCAGTGGCACCGCTGAGGTTGTGAAGAACCTCACAAGGGTGCCCGCGGTCTCGGCGATAGATTAGTGAGTTGACGCCAATCGGCGTCGCGCGGGCGCACTGGCGCCGGCTTAGTGGAACGACCTGACCCGAGGTGACCGTGGCAGAATCCGAGACGATGGTGCAATTGCTCTCTCCGGAGGGAGTGCTGCGCACCGACGACTCGGCGGCGGAGTACCTGCCGTACCTCGACGCGCTCAGCGATGACGCGCTGCGCACCTTCTACCGGGACATGGTGGTCACCCGCCGGTTCGACGAGGAGGCCGCGAACCTGCAGCGGCAGGGCCAGCTCGGACTGTGGGTGCCGAGCCTGGGCCAGGAGGCAGCACAGATCGGCTCTGCGCACGCCGCCCGCACCCAGGATCACCTGTTCCCGGCGTACCGGGAGCACGCCGTCGGCATGGTGCGCGGCGTTGACGTGCTCGGCATTGTCAAACTGCTCCGCGGCGTCACCCACGGCGGCTGGAACCCATCGGAGACCGGGAACTTCCACCTCTACACGCTCGTGGTCGGCTCGCAGACGCTGCACGCCACCGGATACGCCATGGGCGTCGTCTTCGATGGGCACACCGCTACTGGGAATCCGGACACCGACGAAGCGGTCATGGTCTACTTCGGCGACGGTGCCACCTCCCAGGGCGACGTGAGCGAGGCCTTCGTGTTCGCCGCGAGCTTCCAGACTCCGCAGGTGTTCTTTTTGCAGAACAACCAGTGGGCCATCTCGGTGCCGGTGAGCGTGCAGTCGCGCATCCCGCTGTACCTGAGGTCCGGCGGATTCGGCGTGCCCGGGGTGCAGATCGACGGCAACGACGTGCTCGCCAGCTACGCCGTCACCGCGAAGAACCTGGATGCCGCCCGCGCCGGGGGAGGCCCGCGCATGATCGAGGCGCTCACCTACCGCGTCGGCGCGCACACCTCCTCCGACGACCCCAGCAAGTACCGCGAGGACGCCGAGCTGCAGTACTGGCTGGCCCGTGACCCGCTTCTCCGCTACGAGAAGTGGCTGCGCTCCCGCGGGGAAGGCGACGCGTACTTCGCGGACGTCCGCACCGAGGCGGAAGACTTCGCCGCCGACATCCGCCGCCGCACCCTCGAGCTGCCGTCGCCGGGCACCGACAAGATCTTCGACTTCGTGTATTCCGAGCCGCACCCGATCATCGACGAGCAGAAGAGCTGGCTAGCCGACTACGAGGCGACTTTTACCGCGCAAGGCGGTGCCGCGTGAGCGCGACCGCCGAGCTGCCAGCGGAGTTGCCCCTGGCCAAGGCGCTGAACGCCGGACTGCGCAAGGCGCTGCAGGATGACGCCAAGGTGCTGCTCATGGGCGAGGACATTGGACCGCTCGGCGGCGTGTTCCGCGTCACCGAAGGGCTGCAGCAGCAGTTCGGGCCGCGGCGGGTTATCGACACCCCCCTGGCGGAGGCCGGAATCGTCGGCACCGCGATCGGTCTGGCGATGCGCGGGTTTCGGCCGGTGTGTGAGATCCAGTTCGACGGGTTCATCTTCCCCGGCTTCGACCAGATCACCTCCCAGCTGGCCAAGATGACCAACCGGCACGAGGGTCGCATCAGCATGCCGGTTGTCATCCGGGTGCCCTACGGAGGGCACATCGGCGCGGTCGAGCACCACCAGGAAAGCCCCGAGGCGTATTTCGCGCACACTCCGGGACTGCGACTGGTCAGCCCGAGCACCCCGAACGACGCGTACTGGATGATCCAGGAGGCCATTGCCAGCCAGGATCCGGTGATGTTCTTCGAGCCGAAGAGTCGTTACTGGCACAAGGGGCCCGTCGACTATTCCGCTGCCGCGCTCCCGCTGCACGCCAGCCGGGTGGTGCGCCACGGCACCGATATCACCCTCGTCGGGCACGGTGCCATGGTGAGCGTGCTGCTCCAGGCCGCCGAACTCGCCGCCTCAGAGGGCACGAGCGCCGAGGTGCTCGACCTGCGCTCGTTATCGCCGGTGGACTACGCGCCGATCCTGGCCTCGGTGCGCAAAACCGGGCGGATCGTCGTCGCCTCCGAGGCACCCGGGTTCGTCAGCATCCCGTCAGAGATTGCTGCTACCGTCGCCGAGAAGGCGTTTTACTCGCTGCAAGCGCCGGTATTGCGCGTGTCGGCGTTCGACACGCCCTTCCCGCCGTCCAAACTCGAAGACGTTTATCTCCCGGATGTCGACCGCGTTCTCGAGGCCGTCGACCGGGCCCTGGCTTTCTAAGGACAGCAGATGACCACCGCAGAATTCGCACTACCGGATGCCGGAGAAGGCCTCACAGAGGCCGAGATCGTGTCCTGGCGGGTACAGGTGGGCGAGAGCGTCGACGTCAACCAGGTGCTCGTGGAAATCGAGACGGCGAAGTCGCTCGTCGAATTGCCCTCGCCGTTCTCCGGAGTGGTCACGGCCATTCTGGTGTCGGAGGGGCAGACGGTGCCGGTGGGCACCCCGATCATCGCCGTGGAGACCTCCGCGCCCGTCGAAGGCGCGCTGGCGCCGGCACACGGCGCATCCGCGAACAACGACGCGGTCGCCGACACCGCGGGCAGCATTTCCGCCGAACACGATACCGCGGCCGCCGAGGTCTCCGGCGCGGTGCTGGTCGGTTACGGAAGCAGGGGCCCTGCCCGGTCGCGGCGCGGCGCCAACAAAACCCCGGTGCCCGAGCGGGTCATCGCCGGATCCGCGGTGCTGGCGAAGCCGCCGGTGCGCAAACTGGCGAAAGACCTCGACGTCGACCTGGCGGAGGTGACTCCCACCGGGACGCTCGGCGAGGTCACGCGCGAGGACGTGATCCGGCAGGCGTCCCAGGTGAGCGTGTTCCGCAACCTGCAGACCCCGGACTGGGCAGACGAGCGCGAGGAGCGCATCCCGGTCAAGGGCGTGCGCAAGGCGATCGCCTCCGCCATGGTGTCCAGCGCCTTCAGCGCGCCGCACGTGAGCCTCTTCGTCGACGTGGACGCCACCCGCACCATGGAATTCGTGGCTCGGCTCAAGGCCTCCGCCGACTTCGCCGGCATCAAGGTGTCGCCGCTGCTGATCATGGCGAAGGCGATGATCTGGGCGGTGCGCCGCAACCCCACCGTGAACGCGCAGTGGACCGACTCCGAGATCATCGTCAAGCACTTTGTCAACCTCGGCATCGCCGCTGCGACCCCGCGCGGGCTCATCGTGCCCAACGTCAAGGATGCCCACGACCTGTCGCTGGTGGACCTCGCGTCGGCGCTGGAGCAGCTGACGATCACCGCTAGGGAAGGCAGAACCTCCCCGGCCGACACCACGGGCGGCACCATTACCATCACGAACATCGGTGTGTTCGGCATGGACACCGGAACGCCGATCCTCAATCCCGGCGAGGTGGGCATCGTCGCGCTCGGCACGATCAAAAAGAAGCCGTGGGTGGTCGATGGCGAGGTAAGGCCGCGGTTCGTCACCACGCTGGGCGCGAGCTTCGACCACCGCGTGGTCGACGGCGATGTCGCCAGCCGTTTCCTCGCGGATGTCGCGAGCATCATCGAAGAGCCTGCCCTGCTACTCGACTGAGCTCCCGCTGCACGGCAGGTGCTCCCTGTCCGGCTTGGCTGGGCTCCCCGCCCCCAGAATCTCATCCCCGCTCCCAAAGTTTCCGGTGCGGCGAGACGGGTTCGGGCACGCCGAGCTTTGGGTTCGGGTGCGGCGGGTGGCACCGATTTGGCACGTGGCGCCGCTCGCCACATACTTATTGATAACGAGTCTCATTACGTCAGAAGGTCCACCGCATGCGCATACCACGCACGATCGGAATCGTCATCGCCGGGGTGCTCGCAGTCTCGGGGAGCACGGCGCTCGCCGGATGCGCCCCGGCGGCCGCACCAGCCCGCCAGGACGGCAGAATCGCTGTCGTCGCGTCCACCAGCGTGTACGGCGACATCGCCAGGGCAGTCGGTGGCAGCGCGATCACGGTCACGTCGCTGATCACCGATGCTTCCCAGGATCCGCACTCGTTCGAGGCCAGCGCGCAAGACCAGCTCGCCGTCGCGAAAGCCGATGTGGTGATCGAGAACGGTGGCGGCTACGACGACTTCATGACGTCACTTCGGTCCGGGTCGGGCGGTCATCCGGACGTAGTCGACGCGGTGAAGGTCTCGGGGCAGAACGCCGGCGGCGACGCGTTCAACGAACACGTCTGGTACGACTTCACCGCGATGGGCTCGGTCGCCGAAAGACTCGCCGAAGCCTTCTCGACCCTCGCCCCCGCGCACCGCCGGGACTTCACTGCGGGAGAAGCGGCCTTCGCCGCCGGACTCGCCGGTCTCCAGCATGACGCCGCGGCCGTCAAACAGAGTCACGCCGGCAGCGGTGTCGCCGTCACCGAGCCGGTGCCGCTGTACCTGTTGGAGGCGTGCGGGCTCGAGAACAAGACACCGGCGGCGTTCAGCCGAGCGGTCGAAGAGGGCACTGGAGTCGCTCCGGCGCTCATGCACGCCACCCTGCAACTGTTCGTCGACAAGCGAGTGCGGTTGCTGGTCTACAACGCGCAGACCTCCGGACCGGAAACCGAGCAGCTGCGCGCCGCGGCGAAGGCATCCGGTATCCCGGCGGTGGCGGTCACCGAAACCCTGCCGCAAGGGGCCAGCTACCTCGGCTGGATGGGCGAGAACCTCGCGAAAATCCGGGCGGCGCTGGCCCATGGCTGACGCGCCCCTGCTCAGCCTGCGCTCAGCCGGGCTCGCGTTCGGCGAACGCAAACTGTGGCGCGGCCTCACCCTGGACGTGAATGCCGGTGAGTTCCTGGCGGTGCTCGGCCCGAACGGCACCGGCAAATCCAGCCTGCTCAAAACCATCCTCGGCCAACAGCCGCTGAGCTCCGGCAGCATCTCCTTCCTCGGCAAGCCGGTCACGAAGGGCAGCCGCCGGATTGGATACATCCCTCAGCAGAAGCTGCTGGAGCCTGGCACCCCGCTACGCGCGCGCGACCTGGTGACCTTCGGCGTCAACGGTAGGCGCTGGGGCTTGCCGATCGCCACCGCGGCGCAGCGGCGCAGGGTCGACGAGGTGCTCGAGGCCGTCGGGGCCACCGACTACGCGGGCGCCCCGGTCGCCACCCTCTCCGGCGGCGAGCAGCAACGCATCCGGGTCGGGCAGTCCATCGCAGGGCATCCGCTGCTACTGCTGTGCGACGAACCACTGCTATCCCTCGACCTGCACCACCAACGCACCGTGAGCGAGCTGATCGACAAACAGCGCAAAGACTCCAACACCGCCGTCGTGTTCGTCACCCACGACGTCAATCCGATCCTCGGCATGACCGACCGGGTGCTCTACCTCGCCGGCGGCCGGTTCCGCATCGGCACCCCCGACGAGGTGCTGCGCAGCGAGGTGCTCTCCGCGATGTACAACACTCCCGTCGAGGTGATCCGCAGCCGCGGACGCATCGTCGTACTCGGCGCCCCCGAGGGCTACGGTGTGCACGACCACCTCGAACACCACATCTACGAACAGTCGGAAACCTGATGCTGCACGCTCTGCTGACTCTGAATGAGCAGGGCGACTTCTGGTCGCAAATCTTCGGCTTCGAAAACTATGGGGAACTGCTCGTCCTCGTGAAGAACTCGATCCTCGCCGGCGCCCTGCTCGGCATCGTCGGCGGGCTCATCGGACCGTTTGTCATGACCCGCGACCTCGCCTTCGCCGTGCACGGGGTGAGCGAACTCTCGTTCGCCGGCGCCTCTGCTGCTCTGTTGATCGGAACGGATGTCGTCACCGGCTCGGTCGTCGGATCGCTGCTGGCGGCGCTGCTGATCGGCATCCTCGGGGTGAAGGCGAAGGAACGCAACTCCATCATCGCCGTGCTGATGCCGTTCGGCCTCGACCTCGGCATCCTGTTTCTGGCGCTGTACAAGGGGCGCAGCGCCAACAAATTCGGACTGTTGCTCGGGCAGATCGTCTCGGTGGACAACCCGCAATTGGGCATGCTCGCGCTGATCTCCGGCATCGTCGTTCTGGGGCTGCTGATCATCTGGCGCCCGTTGAGCTTCTCCAGCATCGACGCGGATGTCGCCAGGGCGCGCGGCGTGCCCGTGACGACGATCTCGATCCTGTTCATGATTCTGCTCGGGCTGGCCACCGCCGTGTCGATCCAGATCGTCGGAGCACTGCTCGTACTGTCGCTTCTGGTCACACCCGCCGCGGCGGCGATGCGGGTGACCGCGTCGCCGCTGCTCACTCCGCTGCTCAGCGTCGTGTTCGCGGTCGTGTCAGTGGTGGGCGGCATCCTGTTGGCGCTCGGCGGAGGGCTGCCGATCAGCCCGTACGTAACAACAATTTCCTTCCTCATCTACGTGGTGTGCCGGGTGATCGGTGGGCGGCGGCAGCCCCGCCGCCACCCGGCTGAGTCCCCCGTCGTTCCGGTCAGGATCGGGCCATGAAGCGCAACACCTGGCAGCGGGAAGCGGTTCGCGAAGCGCTCGACTCCAGCGACTCGTTCGTCGGCGCGCAGAGCCTGTATTCGCAGTTGCGCGACGCCGGCCACGCGATCGGGCTCGCGACCGTGTATCGCGCGCTGGCCGACCTGGCTGGCAGCGGGGAAGCCGACTGTCTGCAGTCGGCGGAGGGCGAGAGCCTGTACCGTGCCTGTACCACTGGGCACCATCATCACCTGATTTGCCGGAAGTGCGGCACCACCGTGGAGATCAAAGCGGATGCCGTCGAGACCTGGGCGAAGACCGTCGCGGCCGAGCACGGCTTCACGCAGGCGGAGCACGTGGTCGACGTCTTCGGTCTGTGCGCATCCTGCAGCTCGGTGTAGTGGCCGACCCCGCCGCGCGAACGATAGCGGTCCGTCCGCGGCCGAGTTGCGCGTGCCTGCGGCATCGCATAGTGTTGAGCGTTGGCCCACGGCATCTCCGTGTGGCCCGTGCGCCTCTGCCATCTTCCCTCGTAGTCCGAGGGGAATCCGGTGGAACATGCGTGCCGACAAGTGACCTTGGGTAGGGCGTCAGTCCTACGGTATGGAGGAAAATCATGGCAGCTGTCTGCCAAGTGACCGGAGCCGTTCCCGGCTTTGGGCACAACATTTCACACTCGCACCGCCGCACCAAGCGGCGTTTCGACCCGAACGTGCAGAAGAAGACCTACTTCGTCCCCTCCCTGCGCCGTAACGTCACTCTCACCGTGAGCGCCAAGGGGATCAAAGTCATCGACTCCCGTGGTATCGAATCAGTGGTCAAGGATCTCCTGGCCCGTGGGGAGAAGATCTAGTGGCCAAGCAGCAGGATGTCCGTCCCATTATCAAACTACGGTCGACGGCCGGCACCGGGTACACCTACGTGACCCGCAAGAACCGCCGCAACGACCCTGACCGGCTCGTGCTGAAGAAGTACGATCCGGTCGTCCGCAAGCACGTCGAATTTCGCGAGGAGCGCTAAAAGCATGGCAAAGAAGAGCAAGATCGCGAAGAACGAGCAGCGCAAGGTTATCGTGGCGCGCTACGCCGTGCAGCGCCTGGAACTGAAGAAGGCGCTGGTGGACCCTGCCTCCACCGACGAGCAGCGCGAAGCGGCCCGGGTCGGACTGCAGAAGCTGCCGCGCGACGCGTCGCCGGTCCGGTTGCGGGGCCGTGACGCCATTGACGGGCGTCCTCGTGGATACCTCAGCCAATTCGGTGTTTCCCGTGTACGCTTCCGGGATATGGCTCACCGGGGCGAATTGCCCGGAATCACGAAGTCAAGCTGGTAAATTGTCATTCGGCTCGTGCCCGGGAATCCGCCGGTTGTGGGCCGAGAGTCATAAATGTTCCACAAGCTCAAACTGAACCAAACGCTGATCCGGCGCGAACGGGGCTGCTCATCCGAGCGGGCCGATTCTCGTCGCCCAGCACGACGTCCGAGGAGGACACCCAATGGCTGATAAGTCGCTAAACCGTACCGAGCTCGTCGCGGCAGTTGCCGCCGAGTCTGGCCAGAGCCAGGCAGCAGTAAACGGCGTCCTCGACGCCCTGTTCAACACGGTCGCCAGTAACGTGCACGACGGCACCAAGGTGACGATCCCCGGATGGCTGGCTTTCGAGCGCACCCACCGCGAGGCTCGCGCCGGCCGCAACCCGTCCACGGGCGAGGCGATCGAGATCAAGGCCGGCTACGGCGTCAAGGTCAGTGCCGGTAGCAAGCTGAAGGCTGCCGCCAAGTAGCATTCGCTCCACCAGAAGGGGACGCGCGCCAAGCGGCGCCGTCCCCTTCTGGCGTTAAGCGACAGGGGACCGGACACACCCGCATCCGCATAGGCTTGAGGTCGTGCCCAAGCTTGTTCGCGTCGCCGGCCCAGCAATCGTGTTGGGTGTCGCCCTGTTGTCGCTGCTCGCCGCTTTGCAGTTCGGCGGCGGTGCCGCCGCACAACCGTTATCCGATCCGGGCGCCGTGGTGCGCTACGGTCTGCCGATCGCCACGCTCCTCGTCGATTTGAGCGCGGCCGGCACGATCGGCGCCTTGGTGCTGGTGTGCTTCGCGTTGAGCAGTGCCGAGGCTGAGTTCGACTCTGCCCTGGATGTCGCTGCTGGCTCGGCCGCCGTCTGGGCGGTGTCCGCTGCCGCGAGCGGGTTCTTCACGTTCCTCAGCATCTATCAGGAGCCGGTATCTGCCGGCAGCCGCTTCGGGGAACTGCTCGGCAACTTCCTCACCACCATCGCGCCCGGCCAGGCGTGGCTCGCGACCACACTGATCGCCGCCGTCACTACCGTGCTCTGTTTCGCGGTGCGCAGCCACGCTGCGCTCGTCTTCGTGACCGTGTTCTCCGGCATCGGTCTCATTCCGATTGCCCTGCAAGGACACAGCGCCGGTACCGCCGGCCACGATGCCGCCACCACGAGCCTGGGCCTGCACCTCGTCTTTGTCGCCGTGTGGCTCGGCGGATTGCTCACCATCGTTCTGATCCGAAAAACTTTGGTGGCTGGCCGGATCGGACCGGTGATCAGCCGGTATTCCACACTGGCCATCGTGTGCTTCCTCGTCGTGGCCGCGTCCGGCGTGGTGAACGCATCGCTGCGGCTGGGCGACTGGCAGGCTCTGCTCACTCCCTACGGCATCCTCGTGCTCGTGAAGGTCGCCGCCTTGGGCGCGCTCGGGTTCTTCGGTCTCACGCAACGCCGCTTCCTCATCGGCAAGATGCAGCTGACACGCAACGGCGGCAAACGGTACTTCTGGTGGCTCATCGTCGCCGAACTAGGTTTCATGGGGCTGGCCTCTGGAGTCGCCACGGCGCTGGCGCGTACGGCGACGCCGGTGCCGCAGCTGAAGATCACCACCACACCGGCGTTCATTCTCACCGGCGAGGCCCTGCCTCCCGAACTCACGCTTCCGCGGTACATCACGCAGTGGAGGTTCGACCTGCTCTGGGTGCTGGTCATCGCCTTTCTGGCGTTCTTCTACCTCGCCGGAGTGTGGCGTCTACGCCGCCGCGGGGACAGCTGGCCGTTGCACCGCACGATCCTGTGGCTTGCCGGACTCGCGCTGCTGTTCTACGCGACCAACGGCGGGGTCAACGTCTACGAAAAGTACCTGTTCAGTGTGCACATGTTCATGCACATGATGCTCACCATGATGGTTCCACTGCTGCTCGTGCCTGGCGCGCCGGTCACACTCGCAATGCGCGCGGTCCGCAAGCGGTTGGACGGCAGCCGTGGAGCCCGGGAGTGGATCCTTTGGGCCGTGCACTCCAAGGTGGCCGGCGTGCTCACCAATCCCGTGGTCGCCGCGGCGATCTTCGCCGGTTCGTTGTGGGTGTTCTACTATTCGCCGTTGTTCCGATGGGCGGCGACCGATCACATCGGCCATCAAGTCATGGTCGTGCACTTTCTGCTCGCCGGGTACCTCTTCGTGACGGTGCTCATCGGCGTCGACCCGATGCCGAAGCGGGCGCCTTACCCGATGCGACTCATCGTGCTGCTGGGCACGCTGGCGTTCCACGCCTTCTTCGGCCTCACCTTGATGACGGGATCCGGCCTGCTGCTCGCTGACTGGTTCGGGGCCATGGGGCGCACCTGGGGCGCGAGCGCGATCGTGGATCAGCAGGTCGGCGGCGGCATCGCCTGGAGCGTCGGGGAGATTCCGACGGCGGTACTCGCGCTCGCTGTCGCCTATCTGTGGTTCCGCAGCGACTCCAAGGACGCCAAGCGGATGGACCGGAAGTCCGACCGTTCCGGCAATGCCGACGTCGCCGACTACAACGCCATGCTGGCCCGGCTCGACACCGTGCCAGACGAGCGTCCGCAGGTTCGGTGACGCGACGGCTATTGCCTGGCGGTGATGGTCGGAACGCCGCTGCCGGAAAAAATGATCGAGTAGCTGATCGTGAACGGCACATCCTCATCGAAGGTGGACAGCGTGCCGTCGAACAGCGACCGCACCTGCACCTTGAGGTGCGCTGCACCCGGCGTCTGCGGTACCTGCCACTGCCCAGTCGCCGGCCCGGGAACAATGGCCAGCTTCGGGTAGCTGGCCATCGACCAGACGGGTTCACCCTCGATGCGGTTGTCCATGTGCTGGCCGAACGGGCATCCGGTGGGCAGCAGCACCTTCTGCGTGGTGCACTGCGTCAACTGAGCATCGAGCTGATTCTGCAGTTCTTTCACGAACGCGTTGTTGGCCTGGATGTCGACCTCGGCGGCGACACTGGCCGGGTGCGTCACTGCGACCGGAGTGGGTTTCGCCGCCAAATAGGTCGACGAGTGCCCGAGCACGACCGAGGCCGGCGTCAGCACACGATACGCGGAGGGGGCCCCTGGCTTCGAGGAGCTGAGCATGATGCCGTTCGCGGTAAACGATGCGGCGTGTTGCGGCGTAACGGTCAGAAGGCCCATCGGGGAGGCCCTGAAGCGCCACGAGGAGAAGAAACCGAGGTGAACCCCCGCCCGTGCTACGGCGAACTGCGACAACTCCCGCTTTCCCGTGAAGGTGTAGCTGTACTCGAGGAGGTGGTCGCCGTCGTTGCTCACGGTGTCGCTCTCCAGGCGGATGTCACCGAGTGGGCCGAGCGCGGCGGGCACGAGGAGGTCATCCGCGCCCGATTCCGGCCGGGTCACGCCGGGGGTGGCCAGTGCCGCGCTCACGTCGTGGCGGGCCAGGGTGTTCAGGTAGGAGCTGACGAACCCGCTGGCGCTGTAGAGCGTCGAGTTGAGAATGGCGACGGTGCCAGCGAAGGCGGCGATGGTCAGACCGACCAGCAGAAGCCAGGTGACGAGGAAGCGGCGGCGGGAGGCTGTTGTCTCCTCCCCAGCCACCCGCGTCATTGCATCATCCTAAGCCGGGTCCGACTGCGCATCCTGCAGCGAGGCAGCGGGTAGATTGGAGAGCCAGTCCAGAGCGCCCGAAGGATGTCTGTGATTCAATTCCAGCTCTCCGCCGAGCAGGCGGCGGTGTACGAGACCATCGAGGGCACCCGCGAGCACATTTTCGTGACCGGTCGTGCTGGCACGGGCAAGTCGACGCTGCTGAACCACCTGTCCTGGAATACGTCCAAACAGGTCGTCATTTGCGCGCCCACCGGCGTGGCGGCGCTCAACGTCGGCGGTCAAACCGTTCATTCCCTGTTCCGGCTGCCGATCGGCGTTATCGCAGGGCAGAAGATCGAGCAGGACGGCCGGCTCAAGAAGCTGCTGAACACCATCGACACTCTCGTCATCGACGAGATCTCCATGGTGAACGCGGACCTGCTCGATGCGGTCGACCGGAGCCTGCGTCAGGCGCGGCAACGACCAGGCGAGGCGTTCGGCGGAGTGCAGGTTGTGATGTTCGGCGACCCGTATCAACTGGCCCCGGTTCCCGGAGACGCCGACGAGCGCGCCTACTTCACCGACCAGTACCGGTCAATGTGGTTCTTCGACGCGAAGGTATGGAACGATACTCAGCTGCGTATTTTCGAACTCAACGTCATCCATCGCCAGCACGAGGAAGAGTTCAAATTCATGCTCAATGCGGTGCGGCACGGCCACGTGACGGCCGAAATCGCTGGCCGACTCAACGCCACCGGCGCCCGTCCGGCGCCCGCCACCGGTGCTATCACCCTGGCCACCAGGAACGACACCGTCGCCAGCATCAACGCGCGCGAACTCGCGAAGCTGCCTGGGCGCATCCGCACGGCGAAGGCAGAGATCAGCGGCGATTTCGGAGGCCGTCAGTACCCCGCGGACCAGTCGCTCGAGCTCAAGGCGGGCGCCCGGGTGATGTTCCTGCGCAACGACCCCGATCAACGCTGGGTGAACGGCACCGTCGGCACGGTGGTGAAGATCGCCTCCACGGTGTTCGTGGAGGTGGACGGCGAGGTGCACGAGGTGCAGCCGGCCGTGTGGGAGAAGTTCAAATACTCCTACACGACCGCGACCAAAAAGCTCACCCGTGACATCGTGGCCGAGTTCACCCAGTTCCCGCTGCGGCTGGCCTGGGCGGTCACCATTCACAAGTCGCAGGGCAAGACCTACGACCGAGCCATCGTCGACCTGGGCCAGCGCTCGTTCGCGCCGGGGCAGACCTATGTGGCCCTCAGCCGGATCTCACAGTTGGACGGTCTCTACCTCACGCGGGCGCTGCGGCCGAGCGACATCATCGTGGACGATAACGTGCGCCGGTTCATGTCGCTGGCGCAGGCGATCCCGGGCATCTCAGCCGGCACCGTGCCTGCGTAGGCGGCCGAAGAAACTCTCCGAGCCTGGCCCTACCCCGTTTCACGCCTGGCCCTACCCCGTTTCAAGGAGAAACTGACAAGCGGGCACCGGGTTTCCGGTCAGGATGCCCCACCAGAACCGAATCTCCGCGAGATGGGCTAGTGCGAGTTCGCCTTGACCGACTCCAGCTCGTCGAGCACCTCGGTGGCGTACCGGTAGGCGAGCAAAACCTCGTCGACGATGCGCCCGCGGTCCTCGGCACTCCAGCCCGTTGCATCCAGGCGCGCCCAATACGCCTCTTTGAACGCCTTGGGTCGCAAGATTTGGTCGAAGAGGTAGAACTCGACCCCGTCGGCGTCGAAGCCGAACTGGCGTTGCATCAGCGTGCGGATGATGTGCCCGTCGGAGAGATCGCCGAGGTAACGCGTGTAGTGGTGAGCGACGAAGCCGGCATTCCAGGTGGCTGCGACGGTGTCGATGCGGTGCACGTAATGGCTGGTGGAGGTCAGCGGGGTGATCTTCGCGCGCCAGTTGTCACCGAGCAGGTACCGCAGGTCGCGGGTGAGGGCCGGGATCCGGGTCAGGGCGGGAGTAATGAAGGGACCGGCGATCGGATCGTTCTTCATCCGCTCCGCGGCACCTTCTAGCGCGGCATAGACGAAATAATGCTGTACCAGAAGTGCCGTATAGTCATCGCGCGTCCCGCTGCCTCGCATCAGATCGCGCATGAACGGACCGCTGCCAACTGCATTGCGTGTTTCCAAGGTGCGTTCCCGAAGCGCCTGAGAAAATGGGGTCGTTGTGGACACTCTGGCTCGGTTCTCGCGGGGAATGTTCAGCCGAACTCTATCCTAGTGTGACCCGTGTTCGGAGGTAGTTGACTGAGATGGCGGTGCCTGTTGGCTCCACGACACCGTCTCGGAAAGGGCCGGGGTGACAAAAACGGAAATCGCCAGCCCCGCCGCAACGAGACCCAACAGAAGTGCGCCGTGCATCGACGCGCTGTCGCCAGAGCGGCGGGACGGTTCCCGCCGCTTGCTGCGCAGGTGCACGCTGAGGCCGCCGGCAATGAACAGGTCAAACATCGTGGCTGTTCCCAACGGCAGAAACGGTAGCGCCAGACTGCCAGTTGCCGCGCCGCCGACGAGCACTAGCGCCCAGGCCGCAACCGGTGCCAGGGCGGTTCCACGAGCCAGGCGGGGAGTGGCCACGCGGTCGATGACCAGCGCGGTCAGCCCCCAGCCCACCTCGGCGATCCCGACGAGTGCGAGCACCCCGGCGAGTGTGCCACCGATAACCGGCTGCGTGTCGAGGAGCCGGGTGGCCGCTGCCCAGGCCAGTGCGAGGTGCACGATTCCTGCTCCTATGGCCGACAACGCCAGCCACGAGCGCACCAGCCGGTGCAGCCCGCAGGCTTCGGTGGAAGCGTGATTGCGGAATGTCGGCACGCCATCAACCTAGCCGTTGCCGGAACCACGGCATCAT
>JBDSDO010000020.1:0-9997 GCA_039920505.1 Terrimesophilobacter sp. | reverse complement strand
ATGTGACCGAGCGGATGGGCTTGGCCAAACGGCTGAGCGGTGGCCTGCCGTTGCGGATCCATTTGCACGACACCAGACACACCGGTGTGGCCAATGCGGTCGCCGCGGTCGCCGCAGGGGTGTCGGTGCTGGACGCGAGCATCGGCGGCACGGGTGGGTGCCCGTTTGCGCCCAGCGCCACCGGAAACGTCGCCACCGAGGACCTTATCTATCTGTTCGGCCGCAGCGGGATCGACACCGGCATTGACCTGGCCGAGACCGTCGCGTCGACGAAGTGGCTGGAGGAGAAACTCGGCAAGAAGCTACCCGGCGCGCTGCTGCGGGCCGGCGCCTTCCCCGAGCAGTAATCACCTCGATCAGCGCCCGAGCGGCTGCCCCATCACGTCGTAACGGGCCAGCGCATCCGCGTCGCGCGAGAACGTCGCCGACCGGCGCGCGGTGTCGAGCGCCGTCACCGGATCGGCCTCCGCCTCAGCGAGAGTGAGCAGACGCCGCGCTTCGGCGAGCCTGGTCCGCGCCTCCGATCCGATCGCTCCTCGCCGGGTATCGATGAAATCCGACGTTGCGGAAATCTGGCTGCGGGCAGCGACCAGCGCGCCGATGAGCGCCGTGCGCGCGCCGTCCAGACGGCGCTGCTGGTTGCGCGCACTGGCCATCGCAGTATCGAGCGTCGCATTGGCATCCCGGAGTCGGTTCAAATCGGCGACCGGGTCGGTGTGTTGCCGTGGTGCCGAAAGCGCGCCGAGCACCCGGTCGACAAGCGCGAGCGCGCGGCCCACCTACTCGGCAGCGTTGGCGTCGGCAGGCGCATCCCGAGTGGCGCGCGCCTCCTCGGCGTTCGCCAGTGTCGAGGCGAGCAAACCCGCCACCGCCTCGGCGGCGGTGCCCAGTGTGTCCGCCGCGGAGTCGATTGCGTCGAGCAGATGTCCCGCCCGAAGCACGCTGTCTTCCGCCTCGCGAATCGAGTCCGCCGCGGCAGCGTCCTTCTGGTCGGCCAAGCTCGAGGTTGCCGCCTCCGCCGCGGCGTTCGCCTGGGTGAGGTGCTGCCCCGCGGCGTCGAGGTTTTCGGCGACGCTCGCGATGGCGGACGCCGCAAAGGCCGACTTCAGCTTCGCGGCAGTCTGTTCGGTCGCGGACAACCGGATGCCGGTGGCGGCGATGGAGTCGCGCACGGACTCGAGGTTCGCCGGCGCGTTCTTCTCCAGGCGTCGCATCCGATCGAACTGTTCCTGTTGCGCGTCGAGGCCGGCCTGGGCCCCTCGGCACAGATGGATGATTCTGGCGTTCCACTCCTTTTTTTGGGTCGCGCTGTCTGGCGAGGAATCATCCAGCCGTTGTTGCAGGGCGAACGCCTCCGTCAGTTGCTGCCGTGCCCCGGCAATGGCCGCCGTAAAACCCTTGGTTTTTTCCTCACCGAACTGGGCGATGGCGAATCCGAGCTCATCCTCGCTGGACTTGATCGCATCGTCGACCCTGACCAGCAGGATGTTCGCCTTCTGTTGCCGCGGCTGGTCGCCGCTCGTTTCGGCGCTGCGGCGGCGACGGGCGAACAACAGGGTGAAGCCGATTGCGACCAGCACCACGAAGAGCACTATCGCTGTCACAGTGGCGACCGACGCGGCCCGCACCCAGTCGACGGACTGCGCCGCCTGGGTCATACTCGACAGATCACGAGTCATGGCCGGTATCTTACGGCGCTCAGTCTGGGCGAAACCCGCCACGCCTCCCTCGATTTGGCGGCTCGCCCGCTTAAGGTTGCCATGTGTGGCGTGCTGATAGAAAACATGATGACGGAGACCTGTCCGAGGATCTGCACGAGAGCGCGCGCGCGGAGCTGCATGAGCCAGCGCGCCAGGTCACAGCTCCCTATGTGCTGAGTCTGGGGGATCCGAACTACGCCGCAGTCAACGTCGCGGAACCGACGTGGCAGCGCTGGCGTGCGGAACTGGCCACCGTCGGTGGCCGTTCCTCGCTTCTCCACTTCGACGACGCGCCCCGCACCAGGATCGAGTTGGGCGTCACCCACCCCGGCGGCCTCGCGACGTTCATCACCGGCAGAACGACGTTGCTGTCCAGTTTGATCCGCGACGATCTCGCCCTGCGTACCGCGAAGGCGGCCGCGAGCGAGATTGCCGCGAAGGGCCTGGAACTGGCCACCGTGCGCGGCATCGACTCCATCCACCTCGGCATCGGCATGGCGCAGTGGCAGTTCGAGAAAACCGATTACTGCGCCCCGATACTGTTGCGGCCACTTGCGATCCGCCGCTACGGCAGCGACTTCGAGGTGCGCCTGCTGGGCAATCCGTACCTGAATCCGGAACTGGCGCGTGTGCTCGATCAGCAGTTCCGCATCCGGCTGGACGCCGACGCGTTCGCGGCGCTGGCTGAGCAGGATGGCACGTTCAAACCCAACCCCGTGATCGATAGGCTTCGCGGCCTCACCATGCACCTCGAGTGGTTCAACGTGTCCCCCCGCTTGGTGGTCTCGTCGTTTGCCGACGTCGGCACATCGATGCAAGCGGATGCCGCGGACCTGGAGCATCCGGTGCTGGATGCGCTGGCCGGCAACCCGTCCGCCAAATGGTCGGTCGAAGAGGGTTACTCTCCGGTCGACGTGCCGGCGTGCGACGAGCGCGCGCCCGAGCTCGACACGCTGCTGCTTGATGCGGATGCCGAGCAAGAGAACGTGGTCGCGCAAATCGCGGCAGGGAACTCGATCGTCGTGAAGACCCTGCCCGGCACCGGCGGCACCCAGACCATCGTCAACGCGCTCGGCGCCCTAGTGGCGGCGAACAAGCGGGTGCTCGTCGTCGGACCGCGCCGCTCCTCCCTGACCGGCATCGCGCAACGGCTCGGCGACGTGGGCCTGGCCGGGATCGCGGTGTCGCCCGGGTCGCTGCGACGCGACCTGATCCGCTCGATCAGCCGCAACGAGAAGGCCGCGCCGCCGAGACTGGCCGAAGTCGACGACGCCCTGGTACGGCTGCGCAAGGTGCTGCTCGACTATCGCGTCGCCATCGCCCGCCACGATCCGGAATTCGGCGTGTCCGTGCTCGACTGCGTCAGCGAACTGTCGCGGCTCGCGCTGCTGCCTAACCCGCCGGCCACCTCCGCCCGGCTGGAACGCTCCTCCGTCGTGATGCTGTCGCAAGACCGGCACCGCGCCGCCGACGCGATGCTCACGGCGGCCACGCTCGGCGAGTTCCGATACGGTCCAGGTGACTCCCCGTGGTACGGCGCGAACTTCGTTTCCAGCGAACAGGCGGTGCGCGCCCACGGCATCGCCAAACAACTTCACCACACCGAATTGCCGCGGCTGCTCGAACGCGCCGGGAATCTGATCGACGGCACTCGGATGCGCCCGTTCGAGTCGATCACTGAACTGGGAGTGTACCTTCGCCTGCTCACCGATATCCGGGACACGCTCGATAAATTCTTGCCGGTGGTTTTCGACCGTTCGCTCAGCGATCTGATCCTGGCCACGGCCCCGCGCAAGGATGCCCCGGAAATGGCGGGCTCGAACCGGCGCAGACTCCGCCGACTTGCGAACGAATACGTACGCCCCGGCGTGCACGTCACCGATCTGCACGGCGCTCTGGTGGATATTCAACAGCAACGGGTGCTGTGGCAGCGATTCGTGGCCGCCGGCGTGACCCCCGAGGTTCCCACCGGGATCGCCGACGTGCAGGTCGCTTATCAGCAAGTGACGCAGGATCTTGCCGCCCTTGACGAGCCGCTCGACGGCGTAGGCATGCTCGCCCGGCTTCCCATCCCGAATTTGCAGCAGCGACTGGAAGGCCTGGCCGCCGACTCGGACGTGCTGCAAAACCTGCAGGAGCGCGCGCAATTGCGGTCCATGCTGCGTGACCTCGGGCTGGAAAGCCTGCTGGCCGACCTCGCTGCACGACACGTGCCGGAGGAGCAGGTTGCCGCCGAGCTGGAGCTGGCCTGGTGGCGCTCGGCGCTGGAGTCGCTGCTCGAATCCGACCGGGCGCTGCTCGGTGCGAACACCTCGGTGTTGGATCAGCTCGAGGCCGACTTCAAGCTCGTCGACGAGGCTCACGCCGCCGGAAGCGCGGGACGGCTCGGCTGGCAACTGGCGGAAAACTGGAGCATCGGGCTGGTGGACTGGCCCGACGAGGCGGCCGAACTCAAACGCATCCTGCGCGCGCCGAAACTGACCACGACAGACCTCCAGGAAGCGGCACCGCACCTGTCACGCACGATCGCCCCGGTGTGGCTCGCCTCCCCGTACGAGGTGCACACCATCACCGACACGCTGCGGTTCGATACGGTGATCCTGGTGGATGCCGGCGCGATCAGCCTGGCCGAAAGCGTCGGGGCGATCCGCCGCGGCAAGCAAACCGTCGCGTTCGGCGACCCGATCACCCAGACACCGTCCGCCTTCGAGATCGCGCTGAGCGGCCGGGACGTTGCGGCGGATCCGGCGGCAGAGTCCCTCGACGAGGTGCACGCCGACTCCGTGCTCGCACGGCTGGGCACACTGCTTCCGACGCTCGCGCTCACCCGCAGCTACCGCGCCGGCGGCGAAGACCTCGCCGAACTGGTCAACCGACGGTTCTACGCGGGAAAGATCGAGTCGTTCCCGTGGGCGGGCAGCTTCCTCGGCCACGGCAGCATCCGTCTGGATTATGTCGAAGACGGCTTCGGGATGCCCGACGAGGAATCCGGCGCCGTGGAAAGCGTCGACGCCGAAGTGGACCGCGTCGTCGAACTGGTTCTGGACCACGCTTCACGCCGGCCGCACGAGTCCCTCATGGTCATTACAGCCAGCGAATTCCACGCCGTCCGCGTTCAACAAGCGGTGCTCGCGGCGCTGTCGACCCGGCCGCTGCTGCACGATTTCATTCTGGGTGACCGCGCCGAACCGTTCACCGTCACCACCATTGAACGCGCCGTCGCGCAGAGCCGCGACCTGGTGATCTTCTCGATCGGATTCGGCCGCACCCCGCACGGACGCGTGTTGTCCGACTTTGGAGCGCTCGGCAAGCCGGGCGGAGAACGGCTGCTCGCCGTGGCGATGACCTGCGCGCGTCGCGCCATGGTCATCGTGACCTGCTTCACGCCCGAAGACCTCGACGAAGACCGGATGCACCATGGCGCCCTGGCGCTCGCCGGTATCCTGGGCGACGTGAACGCGCGCACCCGTGCCGAAGCGGTGCCCGATGACAGCGACCCGATGCTCGTCGACTTGGCCAGACGGCTGGAGGGTCGCGGGCTGAAGGTCGCCCTCGGGCACCGTGGCAAGCTGGGGTTGGTCACCTCGTTCTGGGGCAAGTGCCTCACGATCGAAACCGACATGGTGTTGCACAACATGAGCCTGCGTGAGTCGCTGCGGCTGCGGCCGGAACTGCTGCGCCGCCTCGGCTGGCACTACCTGAGAGTGCATGCCTTCGAACTGTTCAGCGATCCGGATGCCGTGGCCGACCGCGTCGTCGACCTGCTCGGCGCCCGCAAGGATCCGGTCACCGAACCGATCGCCATCGTCTCCGGCGTACGATCGTAGGGATGACAGACAAGGCCGCACCGGAGTCTTCCACGCACGGGCGCCCCCACCGGCGAGTGCAGACGACGCCGGTGCCCGGCTCCGACCCGAGGCCGCAGAAGGAACCGCGTCGTCACGCGGAGAACGAGAACGACGCGCGGCTGCGGGCTGACAAGCCGCCGCACTGGGGTAACCACCTCTGAGTAGTTGTCGAGTGAGGCGAAACTACAGTTCTGCCGCGTGCCTCGAGCTGCCGGATTCCCCGCTACCGGCGGGCGCGGCCAGCAGATCACGGATCTGCGTGAGCACCTCCAACTCGGAGGGCGGGGTGTCCGCCTCCGGCTCGGTACCGCGCTTGCGGAACGACATCTTCCTCAGATAGTTCACCGGAACCACCAGGGCGAAGTACACCACGAGAGCGATGAGCAGGAACTGGATGAGGGCGCCCAGCAGCGCGCCGAACTGGAGGTCGGCACTGCCGACACGCAGGACGAGGGACTTGTCGAGGCTGTCCGCACTGAATAGGGCGCCGATCAGCGGGTTGATGATCTTCTCGACAAACGCAGTGACAACCGCGGCGAACGCGACGCCGATGACGAAGGCCACGGCCAGATCAATGACATTTCCGCGGAGGATGAACTCTTTGAATCCTTTGATCATGGTGCGCTCCCTATTTCGTGATCGTTCCTGACTTGCTTGCGCCGGACGAGCTGGAGGACGACGAGCTGGAAGATGACGAGGAACTGGAAGAGCCGGATGACGACGAGGAGCCGGAGGACGCCGAGGCCACCGCGGGCGTCTTCGTCGACTCCGTTTTCGTCGACTCCGACTTGGACCCCTCGGACTTGGACGCGTCAAGCTTGGCGTGGTGCTTTGCGACGTGCTTGCTGTCGGTGGAGCGTGAATCGGTGCGGTAGAAACCAGGTCCGTTGAATGTCACGCCGACGACGCCGAACACTTTGCGTAGTTTTCCGCCGCAGACCGGGCACACCGTGAGGGAACTGTCGGTAAAGGCCTGATGGATGTCGAATGCGTTGTCGCACTCCGAACAGCGATACGAATAAGTGGGCATACAATCCTTCGTGCTTATATAAAGCTACAGATTGACAATACCGCTCGGTGTCACCACGCCGTTAACGCGCCGGTCGTGCAACTCGCTGGGCAGGCTGTCGACGAACTCGCTGTCGAAGACCACCGCGTACACCGGCGGGCACTTCTCCATGGACCCCAACGTGCGGTCGAAATAGCCACGGCCCCAACCTAGGCGCATCCCGGTGCGGTCGATGGAGGCCGCCGGCACGATGATGAGATCGACGTCGTTGATCGCGATCGGTCCGAGCAGTTCGCCAACGGGCTCCGGCATTCCGTCGCGGCCCTTCGTTTCGAATCCACTGTGCACTGCCCAATCGAGCAACCCGTCGTCCCGGGAAATCGGCAGCAGCAGCCGGATCTGTTGCGCTTCCGCCCAGTCGATGAAC
Organism: Terrimesophilobacter sp.; assembly: GCA_039920505.1. Taxonomy (GTDB): domain Bacteria; phylum Actinomycetota; class Actinomycetes; order Actinomycetales; family Microbacteriaceae; genus Parafrigoribacterium. Next base: position 3,013 of record JBDSDO010000020.1, on the reverse strand, counting down.
GGCCGGATGTTCGGTTCATCGCTTGCAGGCAGGTACGCGGCCAGCGAGCGGGCATCGGTGCGCTGCGCCAGTTCGATCAGGTTCTCCGACAGGCGCTTAGTCGCCGACTCGCGCTCGGAAGAGGTCAAGTTGCGTCTGCGTCCCCGAAGCTCTGCGCGCAACGCCCGCTTTTGGTGGCTCACATCGCCGGTCATGCGCTCCAGTTTATGGGGAACGGGCAGGTAATCTTGGCGGCATGACGTTCCAGATCACCAAGGCGGTTATCCCCGCTGCCGGACTCGGCACCCGATTCCTTCCCGCGACCAAGGCAATGCCCAAAGAGATGTTGCCGGTGGTGGACAAGCCGGCCATCCAATATGTTGTGGAGGAAGCGGTCGCTGCAGGCCTGACCGACGTGCTGATGATCACGGGACGCAACAAGGGCGCCCTGGAGAACCACTTCGACAAGGTCGGCGAGTTGGAGGCCGCTCTGCTCAAGAAGGGCGATACCGACCGGTTGAGCAAGGTGAACTATTCGACGGATCTCGCGGAGGTGCACTATTTGCGCCAGGGTGACCCGCTGGGGCTCGGGCACGCAGTGTTGCGCGCCAAGATGCACGTGGGCAACCAGCCGTTCGCGGTGTTGCTGGGTGACGACCTGATCGACAGCCGGGACGTTCTGCTGTCTCGGATGATCCAGGAGCAGGCCGCCCGCAACGCCAGCATCGTCGCGTTGCTGGAGGTGGACCCCGTGCTCGTGCATCTCTACGGCGTCGCCACTGTCGAGGCGACCGAGACGGACGACGTCGTGCGTGTCACCGGGTTGGTCGAGAAGCCCACCACCGGTTCCACCGCGTCGAATCTCGCCATCATCGGCCGCTACGTGCTGAGACCCGAGGTGTTCGGCGTCCTAGAGCACACCGCGCCGGGCAGGGGCGGCGAGATCCAGCTGACGGATGCGTTGCAGGAGATGGCGCGCACCCCCGAGCAGACTGGCGGGGTGTACGGCGTGATCTTCCGCGGACGCCGTTACGACACCGGCGACCGCCTCGACTACATCAAGGCGATTGTGCAACTCGCTGTCGAGCGCGAGGATCTCGGGCCCGACCTGCGGCCATGGCTCAAAACTTTCGTCACCACGCTGGAGTAGGCAGTGGCGACGACGATTCCGACCCTGAGGGAAGGGTCGGTGACCATCAGGCCGATTCGCCTGCGCGATTCGCGGCAATTGGAACGGTCACTGCTGGATAACCGCGGTTGGCTGCGCAAGTGGGAGGCGACCAATCCGAACGGGCCGATGAGCTTCGACGTGCGCGCCAGCATCCGCAGTTTGCAGGCGAACGCGCGGGCCGGGGCCGGCCTGCCGTTCCTCCTGGAGTACGACGGCGAGCTTGCCGGGCAACTGAATGTGTCGTCGATCGCGTACGGGTCGCTTTCCTCGGCGGCGATCGGCTACTGGGTGGCCGAGCGATTCGCCGGCAAGTCGATCACGCCGACGGCGGTAGCACTGGCGGCCGACTATTGCTTCTTTCAAGTGGGATTGCACCGGATGGAGATCTGCATCCGCCCCGAGAACGTCGCGAGCCTGCGGGTGGTGCAGAAGCTGGGCTTCCGATACGAGGGGTTGCGCCGTCGGTACATTCACATCAACGGGGACTGGCGTGACCACTTCTGTTTTGCCCTGGTCTCCGACGAACTGCCGGTGGGCGTGTTGCGGCGTTGGCTGGACGGGAAGGTGCCGCCAGGTGCCGGCGTGGTGCCACCGGAGGCGATCGCCGCGGCCGCCACGCCCGGAACACACCCGGTCTAATCGCCCGGTTTTGGCTCACGCTCTCGTACCGTTAGACCATGAACGTCAACCCGCTCGGCTCCAGCGCTGTCTTGGTGCTCGCGGCCGTGCTGTGGTTCGTCTATCTGATCCCCACGTGGTTGCGCCGGCGGGAGTATCTGGCCACCGAGCGCAACGCCGTCAGGCTGCAGCAAACGCTGCGGATCATGGCGGAAACCGCGCAGGTGCCGAAGGAAGTGCACGCGGAGTCCACCGCCCGCAGCGTCGCGGCGCAGCAGCGGATCTTGCGGAAGGAGCAACAGGTGGAACACGTCATCAGCAAGGCGCAGGAAGAACTTGCCACGCGCGCGGCGGCACGCCGCCTCGCCGAAGCCCGACCCATGATCACGGCGGTGGCCCGCACGTCACCGGATGCCGCCCTGCGACTGCGTCGTTCCCGCGCTGCCACGTCACTGGTGCTTCTTGGCGCGCTGGCGGCTGCGGTCACCGGGATCGCACCGGCGTTGGCCGGCAGCGCGGCGCTGCTGGCGACGGGGCTCATCGTAGCGGCGGTGTCGTTGGCGGCACTGCAGCAGATGGCCCGAGTGGCCCGCGCCCGCAGGCACCTGGCCCGCAGCCTGAGCACGGCGCCGGTCGTGCGCACCCGTCAGATCCACATCGAACAGCCCCAGCAGGAGGCGGCGGCGCAGACCGGCTGGATGCCGGTGCCGTTGCCCAAGCCGCTCTACCTGTCAGCCCCGAGTGTGGTGCCCGAGGCCCGCCAGGGCCGTCTCGAAGGGCGCGAACGCGACCTGCTCGAACTGCGCGAGGCGACCGCGAAAGCGGAGCAGGCACTTCGGGAAGCGCAGATCGCGGCTAACGTCACCCCGATCATCCGTGCCGAGGCGGAGGCCCTGGCACCCAGCCGTTTCGCGCGGATGGGCATGGTGGACGAGCTGGATGCGAGCGTGACCGACCTGGACGCGGTGCTGCGCCGCCGCCGCGCGGTCTAGCTCCGGTTCCTGAGCCTGTCGAAGGCGGTCCCTGAGGAGGTCGCTCTAGCGACCGTCTCGAAGGCGGTCCCTGAGGAGGTCGCTCTAGCGACCGTCTCGAAGGCGGTCCCTGAGGAGGTCGCTCTAGCGACCGTCTCGAAGGGATCAGCCGTGACACCCCGACCCCCTCGCGAGGTGATAACCTACCTAGGCAGTCTGGGGCTATGGCGCAGTTGGTAGCGCGCTTCGTTCGCATCGAAGATGTCAGGGGTTC